>NZ_JASNFN010000011.1:0-188075 GCF_030731085.1 Blastococcus carthaginiensis
GAACCGAGAGCTGACACTCTCGATATCAATCAACCAAAGGAATCCCAGCCGATCCGAAGACCGGCACGGGGTATTACTTGGCACTGACTTTCGGCACGCTGTTGAGTTCTCAAGGAGCGGACGCGCAGAAACTCGACCCTTCCGGGCTTCGTCCCTGGCTGGATGTCCAACTCTACGCCGGTTTCCAGCAGCCCGTCTAGCGGGGGCTGGTCCGGCGGCCCTCCCGGGCCGCGCGGCGCATGGAGAAACATACACGACCTCGCGGGCCCGTGCGCAAGTCCCCGGAGAGCGGTCCGCGTCACACCGCCGGGTCGTCCCGCGCAGCCCGCCGGCCGAACCCGGTCCTGCGCTGGGCGAGGACCCGCGTCGAACCCCGTGCCAGCGCTGGTGGCTGCCCTGCGGGGTCCCGCGCCGGACCCCGCGCCGGTCCCGGGCGGCCGCCTTGCCAGGGCTCACGCCGAGCGCAGGACGTGCGGGAACGGCCCTGCTCTGCAGGGGCGCGTCGGGGCTCACGCGCGGCGGGGGGAGCAGGTCCTCCTAGAGCCCCAGGAACCCTTCGATGCCGACGGTGAGACCGGGGCGCCGGCTGATCTCCCGAACCGCCAGGAGCACGCCGGGCATGAAGGACGCGCGGTCGAACGAGTCGTGCCGCAGGGTCAGCGACTCCCCCGCGGCTCCGAGCAGCACCTCCTGGTGGGCGACGAGGCCGGCCAGCCGGACCGCGTGCACGCGCACGCCCTCGACGTCGGTGCCCCGGGCGCCGGGCAGCTCGTCGGTGGTGGCGTCCGGCACCGGCGGCAGGCCGGCCGCCCGCCGGGCCGACGCCACGAGGCGCGCGGTGCGCACCGCCGTCCCCGAGGGCGCGTCCACCTTGTTCGGGTGGTGGAGCTCGACGACCTCGACCGACGGGAAGAAGCGCGCCGCCTCCTGGGCGAAGCGCATGAGCAGGATCGCCCCGATGCCGAAGTTGGGGGCGATCACGACGCCCAGCTCGGGCTTGGGCTCGAGCCATTCGGCGACGGTGGCCAGGCGGGCCTCGTCGAAGCCGGTCGTCCCGACGACGCAGTGGATGTTGTTGTCGATGCAGAACCGGATGTTGTCCATCACCACGTCGGGGCGGGTGAAGTCGACGACGACCTGCGCGCCGGCGTCGGCCACGTTGAACAGCCAGTCGCCGTCGTCGACCATGGCCACGAGCTCCAGGTCGTCGGCGTCGTTCACCGCCTTGACCACCTCGGTCCCCATCCGGCCGCGGGCGCCGAGCACCCCCACCGGGATGAGGAGGGACTCCCGATCGGCGGGGGCGGGCTGCTGGTCGGTCGCGGTCGTCGTCACGCGGTCAGGTTTCCCGGCCCGGCGCCCGGACGCAAGACAGGCGCCGGGTCAGCGCGCCCGCCGGCTGAGGGCTGCCCACGCGAGCAGTCCCAGCAGGATGCCCGCGATGTCGGCCACCACGTCGGCGAGGGACATCGACCGGCCCAGCGGGGTCAGCCCCTGCACCAGCTCGCTGCCCAGGGCGTAGACCGCGAGACCGGCCCCGAGCGGCAGGTGGGGCAGGCCGGCCCACCGCCCGGCCACCGCCAGGGCGGCGAAGACGAGCAGGTGGACCGCCTTGTCGGTGCCCGGGGGTGCGGTCGGCACCCCCGAGGCCGGCAGGAACAGGACGACGACGGAGACCAGCAGCGCGACCGCGAAAGCCGCCTGCGGCAGCCCGGTCCGCGTCGTCCGCATCCGTCGGGTCAGAGCCGGTCGAGGTCGGACTCGCGGTAGGGGCCCACCACGGCCAGGCAGGTCTCCTGGCCGAACAGCTCCCCCGCCACCGACCGCACCTGGGTCTCGTCGACGGACTCGATGCGCGCCAGCACGTCGCGCACCGGCACGTACTCGCCGTAGGACAGCTCGCTCTTGCCGAGCCGGCTCATGCGCGAGCCGGTGTCCTCCAGGCCGAGCACCAGCCCGCCCTTCAGCTGGCCGCGCGCCCGGGCCACCTCCTCGGAGGTCAGCCCGTCGGCGGCGACCCGCCCCAGTTCCTCGCGGACCAGGCGGAGCACCTCGGGCACGCGCTTCTTCGAGCAGCCGGCGTACACCGAGAAGGCGCCCGCGCCGGCGTAGTGGGTCAGCGCTGACCCGACGCTGTACACCAGGCCGCGCTTCTCCCGGATCTCCTGGAACAGCCGGGAGCTCATGCCACCACCGACGGCGGCGTCCAGGACGGCGGCGACGTAGCGGCGCTCGTCGAGCCGGCCCATCGCGGGCGTGCCGAGCAGCAGGTGGGTCTGCTCGGTACGGCGGGAGATCAGCCCCGTGCTGCGTGCCGGCCGGACGAGGTCCACGTCACCGGTCCGCAGCGGTGCGGGGCGAGCGGTGCCGGAGAGCCGGTCGCCGAACGCCGCCGTCACCAGGTCGAGCACCTGCCGGTGGTCCACCCGCCCGGCCGCCGTCACGACGATCGACGGGGCGGCGTAGCGGGAGCGGTACCAGCCGTCGACGTCGTCGCGGGTGAGTCCCTCGATCGACTCGACGGTCCCCAGCACGGAGCGACCCAGCGAGGTGTCGCCGTAGAGCGTCTCGGCGAACAGGTCGTGCACGGCGTCCGAAGGCTCGTCGTCGCGCATGGCGATCTCCTCGAGCACCACCGTCCGCTCGGACTCCAGGTCCGCCGCCGTGTTGGTCGCCTCGGTGACCAGGTCAGCCAGCAGCGTCACCGCGAGCGGGAGGTCGCTGGCGAGCACGTTCGCGTAGTAGCAGGTGTGCTCCTTGGCGGTGAACGCGTTCATCTCACCGCCGACGGCGTCCATGGCGGTCGCGATCTCCAGCGCCCCGCGCGACGTCGTCCCCTTGAACAGCAGGTGCTCGAGGAAGTGCGACGCCCCGGCGACGTCCGGAGTCTCGTCGCGCGAGCCCACGGCCACCCAGATGCCGAGGGTCGCCGACAGCACGCCCGGCATCGTCTCGGTGAGCACGCGGAGCCCCCCGGGGAGCTCCGTGCGTTCCACCCGGCCGCCGACCTCGTCGAGGTCGAGCAGCGCGGTCGTCCCGACGGGAACCGGGGTGGGGGCCGCTCCCGGAGAAGCGGCGCCCACCCCGGCCCGGATCAGATCGGTCGTGGTCACGGAGCCTTCCTCGCTGGCGCTCGTCAACTCCGTGCCCACAGGTGCTGCATCCTCGGAGTGACCTCGCAAGCTCGGTCACTCACCCGCAGGGGCGGCCTCGGCCGGGGCGTCGGCGGGGGCCTCGGCACCGTCGGCACCCTCGGCGGCGACCGGCGCGAGGCTGATCTTGCCGCGGGCGTCGATGTCGGTGATCTCGACCTGCATCTTGTCGCCGACGTTCGCGACGTCCTCGACCTTGCCGATGCGCTTGCCGCCACCGAGCTTGCTGATGTGGACCAGGCCGTCCTTGCCCGGGAGCAGGGAGACGAAGGCGCCGAACGGCGTGGTCTTGACGACCGTGCCGAGGAAGCGCTCGCCGACCTTGGGCATCTGCGGGTTGGCGATGGCGTTGATCCGGTCCACCGCGGCCTGGGCCGAGGGGCCGTCGGAGGCGCCGACGTAGATCGTGCCGTCGTCCTCGATGGTGATGTCGGCGCCGGTCTCGTCCTGGATCGCGTTGATCATCTGGCCCTTGGGGCCGATGACCGCGCCGATCTTGTCGACCGGGATGCGCACCGTGGTCACGCGCGGGGCGTACGGGCTCATCTCGTCCGGGGCGTCGATCGCCTCGTTCATCACGTCGAGGATGTGCAGCCGGGCGGCGCGGGCCTGGGTCAGCGCCTGGGCGAGCACGTCGGACGGGATGCCGTCGAGCTTGGTGTCCAGCTGCAGCGCGGTGACGAACTCCCGCGTGCCGGCGACCTTGAAGTCCATGTCACCGAACGCGTCCTCGGCACCGAGGATGTCGGTCAGCGCCACGTACTCCGTCTTGCCGTCGACCTGGTCGGAGACCAGGCCCATCGCGATGCCCGCGACCGGCGCCCGCAGCGGCACACCGGCGTTGAGCAGGGCCAGCGTCGAGGCGCAGACGGAGCCCATCGAGGTGGAGCCGTTGGAGCCCAGCGCCTCGGAGACCTGCCGGATCGCGTAGGGGAACTCCTCGCGGTCGGGCAGCACCGGCAGCAGGGCGCGCTCGGCGAGCGCGCCGTGGCCGATCTCGCGCCGCTTGGGCGAGCCCACGCGGCCGGTCTCGCCGGTGGAGTACGGCGGGAAGTTGTAGTTGTGCATGTAGCGCTTGCGGTTGTCCGGCGACAGCGTGTCCAGCTGCTGCTCCATGCGGAGCATGTTCAGCGTGGTGATGCCCAGGATCTGGGTCTCGCCGCGCTCGAACAGCGCCGAGCCGTGCACGCGGGGCACGACCTCGACCTCGGCCGACAGCGGCCGGATGTCGGTGACGCCACGGCCGTCGATGCGGACCTTGTCACGCAGGATCCGCTGCCGGACGACCTTCTTGGTGACGGCGCGGAAGGCGGCGGAGACCTCCTTCTCACGACCCTCGAACTGGTCGGCGAGCGCAGCCTTGACCTCGTCCTTGAGCGCCTCGGTGGCGTCCTCGCGCTCCTGCTTGCCGGCGATGGCCTGCACCTCGCCGAGGCGGGTCAGCGCGGCGGACTCCACGGCGGCGTACACGTCGTCCTGGTAGTCCAGGAAGCGCGGGAACTCCGCGACCGGCTTGGCGGCCTTGGCGGCCATCGCGCTCTGCGCCTCGCACAGCGCCTTGATGAAGGGCTTGGCGGCCTCGAGGCCCTGGGCCACGACCTCCTCGGTCGGGGCGCTGGCGCCACCGGCGACGAGCTCGATCGTCTTCTCGGTGGCCTCGGCCTCGACCATCATGATCGCGACGTCGCCGTCCGGCAGGAGGCGGCCGGCGACGACCATGTCGAAGACGGCCTCCTCGAGCTCCGCGTGGGTCGGGAAGGCGACCCACTGGCCGCGGATGAGCGCGACGCGGGTGCCGCCGACGGGGCCGGAGAACGGCAGGCCCGACAGCTGGGTGGAGGCCGACGCGCCGTTGATGGCCATGACGTCGTAGAGGTGCTCGGGGTCCAGGGCCATGACGGTGATGACGACCTGGACCTCGTTGCGCAGGCCCTTGGCGAAGGTCGGCCGCAGCGGGCGGTCGATCAGCCGGCAGGTGAGGATCGCGTCCTCCGACGGCCGGCCCTCGCGGCGGAAGAACGAGCCGGGGATGCGACCCGCGGCGTACATCCGCTCCTCGACGTCGACGGTCAGCGGGAAGAAGTCGAAGTGCTCCTTGGGCTGACGGCCGGCCGTGGTGGCCGACAGCAGCATGCTGTCGCCCATCGTCACGACGACGGAGCCGGCGGCCTGCTTGGCCAGCCGGCCGGTCTCGAAGGTGATGCTGCGGCTGCCGAAGCTGCCGTTGTCGATGACCGCGGTGGCGGTGGTGACCCCGTCCTCGGGGTCGAACTCGGCGGCGATCGGGCCGCTGGTGGTGGGTGCGGACACGCTGTCCTTCTCTCGTCTGGTCGCAGCCGGCCCCTTGCCAGGTGCGACTTCCTCGTACGGCGGTGCACGCCGTCGGCGTCCGGGGCGACCGGTCTTCGATCGAAGCCCTCGGGCGGTGCTGGTTCCCCGTCGGGCGGAGGACCACTCCCCGTGCTCGGGGTGTCCCGGGGGCCACTACCGAGGACCGGCCCTCTGCGACGGACGCGTCGGGCTGCTCACCGTGGCCCGTGCGGCGGGTGCCGCACGAGAGAGGGGACCGTCCCGGTTACCCGGAGCGGTCCCCTCGACGTGCTATCGGCGCAGGCCGAGCCGCTCGATCAGCGACCGGTAGCGGTTGATGTCGGTCTTCGCCAGGTAGTTCAGCAGCCGGCGGCGCCGGCCGACCAGCAGGAGCAGGCCCCGCCGGCTGTGGTGGTCGTGCTTGTGGTGCCGGAGGTGCTCGGTGAGGTCGCTGATCCGGCGGGACAGCATCGCGACCTGCACCTCGGGCGAACCGGTGTCCTTGTCGACCGTCGCGTACTCGGTCATGATCTGCTGCTTCGTCGCGCTGTCGAGCGCCATGGTTCGCCTCCTGGGCGGGTCACGTGTGGCCCCCGGTCTGACTCACGAGGGCAGCTCTCACACAGCCGTGCATGCACGGCTGGCGACGAGACTACCAGCGGTGATCGGCCGGTCGGACCGAGTGGGGGCCGGAGGCCATGTCCGGCGTCGTCCTCCGGACTCCGACCGCCACCAGATGCCGTCCCCACGGTGCTTAGCCGCTGCGTCGTCCCTGCGCGGAACCCTCCGGGTCCCACTCGGTGCGACCTGCTCCCGTCAGTTCGTCAACCCCAGGACGTGGCGGGTGTCCTCGACGTCCTTGGCCATGGCGGCGAGCAGGCCCTCCACGTCGGCGAAGGCGGCCATGGGCCGGAGCCGCAGGGCGAACTCGACGCCGACGTGCTCGCCGTAGAGGTCGCCGTCGTAGTCCAGCACGTAGGCCTCCACCGTGCGGCGGCTGCCTTGGAAGGTGGGGTTGGTGCCCACCGAGATCGCCGCCGGGAACCGCTCGCGGCTGGCCCCGCTGCGCGGGTCGCGGGTGACCAGGTGCCCGGCGTAGACACCGTCGGCGGGGATCGCGGTGTACGGCGGCGTCTCGACGTTCGCCGTCGGGTAGCCGAGGTCGCGGCCGCGGCGGTCCCCCCGCACCACCACGCCGTCGACCCGGTGCGGCCGGCCGAGCGCACGGGCCGCGGGCACCAGGTCGCCGGCGGCGACGCAGGCGCGGACGTAGGTCGAGGAGATGGTCACCTCGCCGTCCTCCGAGGCGTCCTGGGCCAGGGACACCCCCTCGACGGCGAAGCCGAAGCGGCGCCCCTCCGCGGTCAGCGTGGTGACGGTGCCGGCGGCGCGGTGCCCGTAGGTGAAGTTCTCCCCCACCACCACCTGCGCGGCGTGCAGCCGTTCGACGAGCACGGTGTGGGTGAACGTCTCCGGCGGGAGCTTCATGAACTCCGCGGTGAAGGGCAGCACGCACATGGCGTCCACCCCGAGCTCCGCGACGAGCTCCGCCTTGCGGTCCAGGGAGGTCAGGATCGCCGGGTGCGATCCCGGCCGCACGACCTCGGCCGGGTGCGGGTCGAAGGTCAGCAGGAGGCAGGGACGCCGCATCGCCCGGGCCCGCGCGACGGCCGCCCCGATGAGCTTCTGGTGCCCGCGGTGCACGCCGTCGTACATCCCGACGGTGACCACGGTCCGCCCGAGGTCACCGGGGGTGGCCTCCAGCCCCCGCCAGCGCAGCACGCGACCGTCCCCCGCCGCGGTCAGGAGACCTGGTGCAGCCAGCCGTGGGTGTCGGCCACCCGCCCGTGCTGGATGTCGAGCAGCGTCTCGCGCAGCCGCATGGTGACCGGCCCGGGCTCGCCGTCGCCCACGGTGAAGTCACCGGTGCGGGCACGGATCTGGCCGACCGGCGTGATGACGGCGGCCGTCCCGCAGGCGAAGGTCTCGGTGATCGAGCCGTCGAGCGCGCCGCTGCGCCACTCGTCGAGGGTCACCTTCCGCTCGGTCACGCGGTGCCCGAGCTCGCGGGCGACGGTGATCAGCGAGTCACGGGTGATGCCCGGCAGCAGCGTGCCGGAGAGCTCGGGGGTGACCAGCTCGGCGTCCTCGCCGGACCCCAGGACGAAGAACAGGTTCATCCCGCCCAGCTCCTCGATGGAGCGCCGCTCCACGGCGTCGAGGTAGACGACCTGGTCGCAGCCGAGCTCGCTGGCCTGCTGCTGGGGCCGCAGGCTGGCGGCGTAGTTGCCGGCGCACTTGACGTCGCCGGTCCCGCCGGGCGCGGCCCGCACGTAGTCCTCGGAGACGAAGACCGAGACGGGGTGCACGCCGCGCGGGAAGTAGGCGCCGGCCGGGCTGGCGATGACCAGGAAGAGGTACTCGTGCGCCGGCCGGACGCCGAGGAAGGACTCGCTGGCCAGCTGGTACGGGCGCAGGTACAGCGTCTGGTCCGGCCCGGTGGGCACCCAGGCGCGGTCGGCGTCGACGAGCGCGTCGACGGCGGCGAGGAAGGCCTGCTCGGGCACCGGTGGCATCGCCAGCCGCTCGGCGCTGCGGACGAAGCGCGCGGCGTTGGCCTCGGGGCGGAAGGTGGCCACGCTGCCGTCGGGCTGCGCGTAGGCCTTGAGCCCCTCGAAGATCGACTGCGCGTAGTGCAGCGCGGCGGTGCCGGGGTCCATCGGCAGCGGGCCGTACTGCGTGAGCCGGGCGTCGTACCAGCCGCGGCCGACCTGGTACCGGGCCACGAACATGTGGTCGGTGAAGTAGCGGCCGAAGCCGGGGTCGGCGAGCAGTTCCTCGCGCTCGGTGGTGGAACGGCGCTGCACGTCCTCCACGACCACCGGCACGCCGTCGACGAACGTCCGGGACGAGGTGCGGCTGTCGGCGAGCGTGTCGGTCATGGCTCCTACCCGGGCGTGCGAGGGATCGGCACCGGCCCGCGGGCGTGCGGGGCCGGTGCCGTCACACTAACCCGGCTCAGGCCTGCCCCTGGTGCTCGCCCTTCGGCCCGGCGGTCTCGAGCACCTCGTAGGTCCAGACGTGCGCCGAGTGCGGGGCGGCGGAGGCGAGGGTGTCGCCGCCGCCGTCGTGGGCGCGGTCGAAGTCCTGGCTGGACTGCCACGCCTCGTAGGCCTCCACGCTGCTCCACCGCGTGTAGACGAGGTACTGGTCGGTGCCCTCGACCGGACGGAGCAGCTCGAACCACTCGAAGCCCGGCGTGCTCTCCACGGCTCCGGCGCGCCCGCGGAACCGCTCCTCGAAGCGCTCCTGCTTGTCCTTCGGCACGGTGATCGCGTTGATCTTGACGACGCTCATGGTCGGTCCCCTTCCCGGACGGCGTCCGCGCCAACCGCCCGACCGGCCGCGCGTGCGGCACGCTGGTGCGGGTGAGCGCACCCCGCACCGCAGACCTGGGCTTCGCCCGCCTGGACCTGGACCGCGAGGCCCGTACGGGCACCCCGGAGGTGATCTTCGCGGCCGGCAAGACCGCCGACCAGACCGTGGCGTGCCTGGCCGCGCTGCTCGAGGGGTCCCCGACGCCGTTCGCCTGGGCGAGCCGGGTCGACGGCGCCACCGCGGCGGCGATCCGCGAGCGGTGGCCGGACGCCGTCGTCGACGAGGAGGCGGGGTGCGCCTTCGTGGGGGCGGTGCCGGACCCGGTCGGCGAGGTGCTCGTGCTCACCGCGGGCACCTCCGACGGTCCGGTGGCCGCGGAGGTCGCCGCCACGCTGCGCGCGTGTGGCGTGGGCTGCCGGCGGGTCGACGACGTCGGGGTGGCGGGGATCCACCGGGTCCTCGCCGTCGCACCGGACCTGGGCGCGGCCGACGCCGTGGTCGTGGTCGCCGGGATGGACGGTGCGCTGCCCAGCGTCGTCGCCGGGCTGACCGACCGCCTCGTCGTCGCCGTCCCCACGTCGGTGGGCTACGGCGCCGCCTTCGAGGGGCTGGCCGCGCTGCTCACCATGCTCACGGCCTGCGCGCCCGGCGTGCTCGTCGTCAACATCGACAACGGGTTCGGAGCCGGGGTCGCCGCCGCCCGGATCGCCCGCTCGGCTCAGCGGTAGCGGACGGGATCGGGCAGCAGCTCGTTCATCGAGCCGGACCGGAAACCGCGCGGGTCCACCTCCACGGCGGCGAACCCGGCGACCGCCGACAGGAGCTCCGGCCGCGCCGCCACGTCGGCCACCAGCGCGGCGTCGACCTCCACGCGGGCGCGGTCCTCCCCCAGGTCCCGCACCCGGAGGTCGCGCACCGGCAGCCCCGCGCCCGCGAGCGCGGCCCGGAGCGCCGCCTCGGCGTGCTCCACCCGTGCCAGCCCCGCGGCCGACACCGGCACCCCGTACGCGATCCGGCTGGCCAAGCAGGCCGCAGCGGGCTTGTCGGCCAGCGGCAGCCCCCAGCGGCGGGCGGCGGCGCGGACGTCGTCCTTGCCCAGCCCGGCCCGCGCCAGCGGCGTCCAGGCGCCCCGCTCGGCCGCCGCGCGGATGCCCGGCCGGAAGCCGGCCACGACGTCGTCGGCGTTGGTCCCGGTGACGACGTCGTCGATGCCCAGCCGGTCGGCCAGCGGGCGGAGCACCTCGACCAGCTCGGTCTTGCAGAAGGCGCACCGGTCCCCGGCGTTGGCGCGGTACCCGGGACGGGACAGCTCGTCGGTGCGGGGCCGCTCGTGCCGGACGCCGAGCGACGCCGCGAACTCCCCCGCACCCGCGAGCTCGCCGGCCGGCAGGCTGGCCGAGACGGCGGTGGCCGCGACCACCCGGCCGGTCCCGAGCGCGCGCACCGCGGCGGCGAGGAGCACGCCGGAGTCCACGCCTCCGGAGAACGCGACGAGCACCCCGGGCAGCGGGCGCAGCAGCGCGTCGAGGTCGGCCAGCCGGGCGTCGAGGGTCACGGTCGCCAGGCTGCCACCGGCTCAGGCCGGCGGGAAGCCGACGACGACACGCGCCGTGCGACCGGCGTCCTCGACCAGGGCCGACAGCCGGCCATCGGGGTCCACGGCGGCGTGCAGGCCGGCCGCACCGGTGGCGGGGATGCGCTGGCCGTAGCCCAGCGCCCGCGCCTCCTCGGCGGTGAGCGGGCGCTCGGGGAAGACCAGCCGGGCGGCCTCGGTGAGACCCAGGAACCCGGGACCGCCGCCGGCGACCAGCGAGGCGGCGGCGTCCTCGACGGTTCCCGCCTGCGCGATCGCGAACGGGCCCGACGCGGTGCGGCGCAGCACGGTCAGGTGGCCGCCGACGCTCAGCGCCGCACCGGCGTCGCGGGCGATGGCGCGGATGTAGGTGCCGGCGGTGCAGTCGACCGTGACGTCGACGTCGAGCACGTCGTCCTCGGGACGGGCGGTGCGGTGGACCTCGAGCCGGTGCACGGTGACCGAACGCGGGGCGAGCTCCACGGCCTCCCCCGCCCGCACGCGGTCGTAGGACCGGCGACCGTCGACCTTGACCGCGCTCACCGCCGACGGCACCTGCTGCAGCGGCCCGGTCTGCGCGGCCAGGGCCGCCCGGACGTCGTCGTCCCCGAGGTGCGCCGCGGAGGTGGAGCTCAGCACCTCGCCCTCGCGGTCGTCGGTGACCGTCGCCTGCCCGAGCCGGATCGTGGCCTCGTAGGTCTTGTCGTGGCCGCCGACGTACCCGAGCAGCCGGGTCGCGGTGCCGACGCCCAGGACCAGCAGCCCGGTGGCCATGGGGTCGAGCGTGCCGGCGTGCCCGATCTTGCGCACCGACAGCGCCCGGCGGGCGCGGGCGACGACGTCGTGGGAGGTCATGCCGCCGGGCTTGTCCACGAGCAGCAGACCGGGCGGCACGTCGGCGTCAGGGCGTCGGGGGCTCACGTCCTCACCGTCTCAGGTGCCCCCAGCCACCGGTCACCCGCCACCCGCACCAGGACGGCGAGCAGCCGCAGCGCGATGAACAGCGTGAGGCCGGTCCAGATGCCGGCGAGGCCCAGCCCGAGCGGCCCGGCGAGCAGCGACAGCGGCAGGAAGCCGACCAGCGCGGCCGCGATCGTGACCGTCCGCAGGTACCCGACGTCGCCGGCGCCCATCAGCACGCCGTCCAGGGCGAACACCACGCCCGCCAGCGGCTGGAAGCACGCGAGGAACCACCAGACGACGGCGGCCTGCGCGAGGACCGCGGGGTCGTCGGTGAACAGCGGCGGCAGCACGTCGCGGAGCGCGAGCAGCACGACCGCCACGAGGCAGCCGGTGCTCAGGCCCCACAGGACCACCCGGCGCGCGGTGGCACGGGCCTCGTCGGGGCGTCCGCCGCCGAGCGCGTGACCGACGAGCGTCTGCGCGGCGATCGCGTATGCGTCCAGGACCAGCGCGAGGAAGAAGAACAGCTGCAGGGCGATCTGGTGCGCCGCCAGGGCGGCGGTCCCGGCGCGCGCGGCGACACCGGCGGCGACGAGGAACGACAGCTGGAGCACCGCGGCCCGCAGCAGCAGGTCCCGGCCGATGACCAGCTGCCGGACGATGGCGCGCGGACGCGCCCCCCAGGTGGCGCCCTCGCGCAGCAGCGCGCGCACGAACAGGGCGGCGGTGAGCGCCTGCCCGGCCACGTTCGCCACCGCGGAGCCGACGAGGCCCAGCCCTGCCGGGTGCACCAGCAGGGGGCACAGGACGAGGCTCAGTAGGCTCCCCGCGACGACGTAGCGCACCGGGCGGCGCAGCTCCTGCACCCCGCGCAGCCAGCCGTTCCCGGCCAGCGAGACCAGCAGCAGGGGAGCTCCGAGCGCGGCGACCCGCAGCCACTCCTCCCCCGCCGTGGCGACCGGTCCCGCCCCACCGGCGAGCGCCCGGGTCAGCGGCCCGGCCAGCACCTGGAACAGGGCCAGCACGAGCACCCCGAGGCCGAGCGCGAGCCAGGTCGCCTGCACGCCCTCCTCGACGGCGCCGGCCCGATCACCGGCGCCGGCGCGGCGGGCTGCGCGCGCGGTGGTGCCGTAGGCCAGGAAGTTCAGCAGCGCGGCGGCCCACGCCAGCAACCCGCCCCCGACGGCGAGCCCGCCGAGCGCGACGGTCCCGAGGTTGCCGACGACCGCGGTGTCCACCAGCAGGTACAGCGGCTCGGCCGCGAGCACGACCAGCGCCGGCAGCGCGAGGGAGAGGACGGACGCCGGCCGCGACGCCGTCCCCACCGGATCGCTGTCGTCGGTGCGCGGGCGCCGGAGGCTTCCCGACGCGGCGGCCGGGTCCGGCTCAGCGCCCGTCGGGGACGGCACCTGGTCGCGGGGGGAGGCCGGAGGCCGACAGGGAGAACAGCTCGGTGCGGAGTGCCTCCACGGTCTTCGCCCGGTCGAGGTGGGAGGTGTAGCCGGCCGCCGCGCGGTGGCCGCCCCCGCCGAGCGCCGTGGCCACCCGGGACACGTCGGTGGCGCCCCGGGAGCGCAGCGACACCGACCACGACCCGTCGTCCTGCCCCTTCAGCACGCAGGCGACGTCGGCCTCCGCGGTGGAGCGGACGACGTCGACGAGCGCCTCGAGCTGCTCCCCGGGGAGGCCGTGCTCGGCCGCCTCGGCGGTGCTGGACCAGGTCCAGACCAGCCCGGCGCCCACCTCCCGCTCGAGCGCTGCGCGGCCGGCGACGACCGAGAGCAGCCCGAGCCAGCCGAAGGGGGCGGTGTCGAACAGCCGGCGGCTGATCGCGGCGTGGTCGATGCCCGTGGCGAGCAGGCGGGCGGCGAGCTCGTGGGTCTCCGGCCGGGTGCTGCCGAACCGGAAGGAGCCGGTGTCGGCGGCGAGCCCGGCGTAGAGGCAGGTGGCCAGCCGGGCGTCCAGCGCCACGCCCAGGCCGTCGAGCAGGTCGGCGACGAGCGTGACCGTGGCGGGGGCGGCCGGGTCCACCAGGCGCACCCGCCCGAAGCCGGGGTTGCTGGCGTGGTGGTCGACGACCACGGAGGTACCGGCGCGGTCGAGCAGCGGGGCCAGCTCGCCGAGGCGTCCGGGCGAGGCCGCGTCGAGGCTGACGAAGACGTCCGGGGACGACGGGACGGCGTCGGCGGGCACCAGGCCCTCGGCACCGGGGATCCACCCGAGCGAGGCGGGCAGGGTGAACGGACCGGGGAAGGTGGCGAGCACCCGGGCACCGCGCCGGCGCAGCCCCTCGGCCAGCGCGAGGGTGCTCCCGAGGGCGTCGGCGTCGGGCTGGACGTGCCCGGAGAGCACCACGGTCGCCCGTTCCCGGGCCGCCTCGGCGAGCACCGCGGCGGCCGACCGCGTGGCGGTGGCGAGGTCCTCGGCCGCGCCACCGATCGGGAGCCGGGGGGTCACTCGGTGGGGTCGGGGTCGGCGACCCGGCCGCCCTGCCGTTCGGTGATGTCGCCGCCGCCCACCGGGTATCCCGGGCCGCCGTCGTCCGGCTCGTCCCGGGCGATGCTCGGCACGTCACCGATCTGGCCGCGCTGGCCGCCCTGGGTCGGGTCGCCCGCATCGGGCGCCGGCCGGCCACCCAGCTCGGAGCGGCCCTGACCCTCGTCGGGCAGGTTCGGGTCGGGATCGATCTCGCTCACAGGGTGCTCCTCGTCCGGGGCGTCAGGTCCTCGCCGCCGTCATCGGCAGGTCCGCGGTCGGCCGGGGCGTCCACGTCGTGCTCGTCGTCGTCCTCGTCCTCCGCGGGCCGCCGGTAGGGGTCGGCCTCGCCGGCGTAGCTGGCGCCCTCCCGGGCGCGGGCGAGCTCTGCGTCGGCGTGCCGGGCCCGCTCGAGCGCCTCCTCGAGCTCGCGCGCCGTGTCGGGCACGATGTCGGCGACGAACGTCAGCGACGGGACGAACTTGATGCCGGTCTGCCGACCCACGGTGGACCGCAGCACCCCGGTGGCGCTGGTGAGCGCCTTCGCCGAGTCGGCGACCTGGGTCTCGTCGCCGTACACGGTGTAGAACACCGTGGCCTCGCGCAGGTCGCTCGTCACCCGGGCGTCGGTGACGGTGACCATGCCCAGGCGGGGGTCCTTGATCTGCGACTCGATCGCCGCGGAGACGATCTGCCGGATGCGCACCGCCAGCTTGCGTGCACGGGCCGGATCGGCCATCGGGACCTCCAAGGTTCGTGGGTGGAACGGCCCCCTCGCAGGGTCCCGCGGCGAGCCGTGGGGAGAGGGCGTCCTTCAATCGCTGTCGCTGAACAGCTGCCGGTGGGTCGACAGCAGCGTCACCTCCGGCCGCTCCGCCAGCAACCGCTCGCAGGCGTCGAGGACGTCGGTGACCTGGCCGGCCTCCCCCGCGACGGTGGCGATCCCGATCTGCACCCGGCGGTGCAGGTCCTGGTCGCCGACCTCCGCCGCGGCGACGGCGAACCGGCGCCGGAGCTCGGCCACGATCGGCCGCACCACGGCGCGCTTGCCCTTGAGCGAGTGGACGTCGCCCAGCAGCAGGTCCGCGATCAGCGTCCCGGTGAACACGGCGATCGTCCTCTTCCTCCGGGAGCCGCCGAACGCACTCCGCGGCCGAGACGGGCCTCCTGGCTCAGCTGGTGGGGTCCTGGCTCACCGCCGACGGTGAGCCAGGTCCCCTGATGATCAGGTGACCTGATCATCAGGGGACCGCGGGGCCGATCAGTCGCGCGGCTTGTCGCGCAGCTCGAAGGTCTCGATCACGTCGTCGACCTTGATGTCGTTGTACGACCCCAGGCCGATACCGCACTCGTACCCCTCGCGGACCTCGGTCGCGTCGTCCTTGAACCGGCGGAGGGAGTCCACCGACAGGTTGTCGGCGACCACGGCACCGTCACGGATCAGGCGCGCCTTCGAGTTGCGCACGATCGTGCCGCTGCGGACCAGCGAACCGGCGACGTTGCCCACCTTGGGCACCCGGAAGACCTCGCGGACCTCCGCCGTCCCGAGCTGGACCTCCTCGTAGACCGGCTTGAGCATGCCCTTGAGCGCGGCCTCGATCTCGTCGATCGCCTGGTAGATGACCGTGTAGTACCGGACGTCCACCCCTTCGCGGTTGGCGAGCTCGGTGGCCTGGCCCTCGGCCCGGACGTTGAAGCCCAGGACGATGACGTCGTCGGCCAGCGCCAGGTCGATGTCGCTCTTGGTGATCCCGCCGACGCCGCGGTGGATGACCCGCAGCGAGATCTCGTCGTCGACCTCGATCTTCATCAGCGCCTCTTCGAGCGCCTCGACGGTGCCCGAGTTGTCGCCCTTGATGATCAGGTTGAGCTGACGGTTCTCCTTGAGCGCCGCGTCGAGGTCCTCCAGGCTGATCCGCTTGCGCATCGAGGCGTTCTGCGCATTGCGGATGCGGGCCTGGCGGCGGTCGGCGATCTGCCGGGCGACGCGGTCCTCGTCGACGACGAGGAAGGTGTCACCGGCACGGGGCACCGAGGTGAGGCCCACGACCTGCACGGGGCGGGCCGGCAGGGCCTCCTTCAGCTTGTTGCCGTGCTCGTCGAGCAGCGACCGGACGCGACCGTAGGCGTCGCCGGCCACGATCGAGTCGCCCTGGCGCAGCGTGCCGCGCTGGACGAGCACCGTGGCGACGGGGCCGCGGCCCTTGTCCAGCTTGCCCTCGATGACCACACCCTGCGGGTCCTGCTCGGTGTTCGCACGCAGGTCCAGCGAGGCGTCGGCGGTCAGCAGGATCGCCGCGAGCAGGTTGTCGAGACCCTGCCGGGTGATCGCCGAGACGTCGACGAACATCGTCTCGCCGCCGTACTCCTCGGCGACCAGGCCGTACTCGGTGAGCTGCTGGCGGATCTTGGCGGGGTTGGCCCCCTCCTTGTCCACCTTGTTCACCGCGACCACGATCGGCACCTCGGCGGCCTGGGCGTGGTTGAGCGCCTCGACCGTCTGCGGCATGACGCCGTCGTCGGCGGCGACCACGAGGACGACGATGTCGGTGACCTTCGCGCCGCGGGCACGCATCGCGGTGAACGACTCGTGACCCGGGGTGTCGATGAAGGTGACCGGACGCTCGTTGCCGTCGAGCTCGGTGACGATCTGGTAGGCGCCGATGTGCTGGGTGATGCCGCCGGCCTCGCGGGCCACCACGTTGGCGTCGCGCAGAGCGTCGAGCAGCTTCGTCTTCCCGTGGTCGACGTGACCCATGACGGTCACCACCGGCGGACGGGCGGACCAGTCCTCCTCGTCACCCTCCTCGTCACCGAAGGTGAGGTCGAAGGTCTCGAGCAGCTCGCGGTCCTCGTCCTCGGGGCTGACGACCTGGATGACCCAGCCGATCTCGGCACCGAGCAGCTGCAGCGTCTCGTCGTTCACCGACTGCGTCGCGGTGACCATCTCGCCCAGGTGGAACAGGGCGGTGACCAGCGCGGCCGGCTGGGCGTTGATGCGCTCGGCAAGGTCGGTCAGCGAGGCGCCGCGGGGCAGCCGGACGGTCTGCCCGTTGCCGCGCGGCAGGCTGACGCCGCCCATGCTGGGGGCCGCCATGGAGTCGAACTCCTGACGCCGCTGCTTCTTGCTCTTGCGCCCGCGGACCGGACCCCGGCCACCGGGACGCCCGAAGGCACCGGCCGTACCGGCACCGGAGCCGCCGCGACCACGGCCACGGCCACCGCCGCCACCGCGGAAACCACCGCCTGCGGGGGCACCGGCACCGCCGCCGCCACCGGGACGGAAGCCACCGCCGCCGGCACCGGGACCACCCGGCCGGCCGCGGCCGGCACCGCCGGGCCCACCGCCCGGTCGGCCGCCACCGGCGGGACGGGGCGGCATCATGCCGGGCGAAGGACGCTGCGGCATCATGCCCGGGTTCGGGCGCGGGCCACCGGGACCGGCCGCCGGACGGGGACCGCCGGGACCGGCGCCGGGACGGGGACCGCCCGGACCGGGGCGCGGACCGCCCGCACCGGGCGCCGGACGGGGACCGCCCGCGCCGGGCGCGGGGCGGGGCCCACCGGACGGGCCCGGACGGGAGCCACCGGCCGCGGGGCCGGGGCGGGGCGTGCTGCTGAAGGGGTTGTTGCCCGGACGGGGAGCAGGCCGCGGACCGGGACGCGGACCGCCGGGGGCACCGCCACCGGCCGGGGCCGGACGGGACGCACCGGGGCGGGGCGCGGACGGCTGCTGCGGCGGCGCCGCGGGAGCCTGGGCGGCAGGCGCCTGCGGAGCCGGGGCATGCGGAGCCGGGGCCTGCGGAGCCGGGGCCTGGGCGGCCGGCGCCTGCGGAGCGGGCGCAGTCGGGCGCGGACCCGGACGAGGTCCGGGGCCGGCCGGGCGGGCCGGAGCCGACGCGGCCGGGGCCTGCGGAGCAGCCGGCGCCTGGGGGGCGGCCTGCGGCGCCGGGGCGGCCGGTCGGGGCGCGGGTGCGCTCGGGCGCGGGGCGGCGGCCCCGTCGTTGCCGCCGCCGGTGGCGGCGCCGAGCGCCTCGCGCAGCCGCCGGGCCACGGGGGCCTCGACGGTGGAGGACGCGGACTTCACGAACTCGCCCTGCTCCTTGAGCTTGGCGAGCACGGTCTTGCTGTCGACACCGAACTCCTTGGCGAGTTCGTGTACGCGGGCTTTGCCTGGCACGGGTCTCCTCTTGGTGAGGCCGGCGGCTTGCCCGCTCGACCTCGTCGTTAGTGGCGCATGGTCATCGTGAGAACTTCACGGCTGAGTCATCCGACGGTGTCCTGTCGACGTGCGGACCGGCCTGGTGCCGGCCCGACTGGGTACTGCTCCCGCCCTCTCCCGGCCCGGTCCCGGCGGCCCCCGGAGAGGCGCCCAGGACGTGGGCCCGGAGCGGACCGACCTCCACCGGGGCGCTGCTGCGCAGCGCCCGCGGGAAGGCCCGGCGTCGCTCCGCTGCGCGCAGACACCCCGCGGTCGGGTGCAGCGAGGCACCACGACCGGGGAGGCGCCGCCGCGGATCGGGAACCACGTTCCCGGCCACGACGACGACGCGCAGCAGGTCGTCGACCGACGCGCGCTTCCGGCACCCCACGCAGGTGCGGACCGGATTCGACGTTTCGGCCATCCGCAACTCTAGCGCGTGGCCGGTCCGCGTTGTTCCGCGCGGCGGGGAGCCGAGCGCGAACCGCCCGCGGGAGCCTGCGATCGGCCCCCCGGGGCACCGCCGCGCCCCCCGCCCGGGTGAGGGGGCAGGCCGGAGCGCAGCGGCGGGCGGCCCACCCCCGGCGAGGGGGTCGCGCCGGCGTCGTCGTCCTGGGCGTCGCTGCGGATGTCGATCCGGCAGCCGGTCAGCCGCGCGGCCAGGCGGGCGTTCTGCCCCTCCTTGCCGATCGCCAGCGACAGCTGGTAATCGGGGACCACCACGCGCACCGCCTTGGCCTGCGGGTCGACCAGCTGGGCGTTGGACACCCGGGCCGGGCTGAGCGCGGAGGCGACGAACGATGCCGGGTCGTCCGTCCAGTCGACGATGTCGATCTTCTCGCCGTGCAGCTCGCTCATGACGTTGCGCACCCGCTGGCCCATCGGGCCGATGCAGGCCCCCTTGGCGTTCAGCCCTGGCACGGAGGTGCGCACCGCGATCTTCGACCGGTGCCCCGCCTCGCGGGCGACCGCGACGATCTCGACGCTGCCGTCGGCGATCTCGGGCACCTCGAGCGCGAAAAGCTTGCGCACCAGGTTGGGATGGGTGCGCGACACCGTGACCTGCGGGCCGCGGTAGGTGCGGGACACGGCGACGACGTAGGCCTTGATCCGGCTGCCGTGGGCGTAGGACTCGCCCGGCACCTGCTCGGCGGAGGGCAGCACGGCCTCGACCTTGCCGATGTCGATCATCACGATGCCGCTGGCGTTGCGCCGCTGGTCGGCCTGGACGATGCCGCTGACGATGTCGCCTTCCTTGCCGGCGTACTCGCCGAAGGTCTGCTCGTGCTCGGCATCGCGCAGCCGCTGGACGATGACCTGCTTGGCGGTGCTGGCGGCGATCCGGCCGAAGTCCGAGGGGGTGTCGTCCCACTCGCGGACGACCTCGCCGTCGGGGCCGATCTCCTGCGCGAGCACGGCGACCTCGCCGCTCTTGCGGTCGACGTGCACGCGCACGTGCTTGGCCGCGCCGTCGGCGTGCCGGTAGGCGGTCACCAGGGCGGTCTCGAGCGCCTCGATGACCGTGTCGACCGGGATGCCCTTCTCCCGCTCCACCGCCTTCAGCGCGGTGACGTCGATGTTCACTTCTCTCCTCCGTCGTCGTCCGCGAGCCCGGCCTGGTCCAGGTCGTCGTGCTCGGCGGCGTCGTGCTCCGCGATGTCGTCCGTGCTGTCGTCGAGGGGGTCGGCCCGGCCGAACTCCACCTGCACCCGCCCGGCCCCGAGCTCGGCCCAGGGCACCCGGCGCGGCTGCGGGGGGCGCTTCTTCGCGCCCGGCTTGCCCTTCGCCTCGACGGCCAGGATGACGCCGTCCTCGTCCACCGCGGTGATCCGCCCGGTGAGCTGCTCGGTGGCCCCGGCCGGGCCGACGCCCACCGCCACGAGCCGCCCGGTGTTCCGGTGCCAGTGGCGCGGCTCGGTGAGCGGCCGGTCCACCCCGGGGCTGGTCACCTCGAGCACGTAGGGGGTGCGGCCCATGCCGTCGTCGTTGCGGTCCAGCACGTCGGAGACCGCCCGGCTGACCTCGGCGATGTCGTCGAGGGTGATCCCCGCGTCGCGGTCGACGACGACGCGGACGACGCTGCGCCGGCCGGCCGGGGTGACGACGAGCTCCTCGAGGTCGTACCCCGCCTCGGTGACGACCGGCCGGATCCAGCCGGTCAGCCGATCGGTGGCGGGATCGCTCCGCTGGGTTCCGCGAGAGGCGGACACGCTGGCCTCCTCAGGCTCGTCGGCGGCACGGTGCCGTGCGCGCAGTTCTGCGGCCCGGCGCCGCGGACCTGCGTCGCTGGCCGGGCCCGGTGTCGAGAGGAAGTGCTCAGGCTACCGCCCGCCCCGGCCCCCCGGCCCGGCGCGGGGCGGCCGGACCGGGGGGACAGGGGCCGGGGGGCGCTGGCGTGCGGCGGACGTCACGACGACGCGGCACGCCCGGCCGCCCGGAGGACCGCGTGCCGGCGCCCCCGGCTGCGAGGATGGGGGTGATGTCTCCCACCACCCGTCCCGGCCCGCGGACGCTCACCCGCCGGACGCTGCTGGCGGCGTCCGCCGCCGGTCTCGCCGCCGCGGCCGCCGGGTGCACCTCCTCCCCGCCGGTGGATGAGCGCGACACCGTGACCAGCGCCCAGGCCGACGAGCTGGCCGCGCAGGTCGGCGTCCAGGAGACCCTGGTCCGGGCGTACGAGACCGCCTTCGACGCCGACCCCGCCCTCGCCGCGGCGGCCGGCGTCCTCGCGACCCAGGCCGAGGAGCAGCTGGACCGCCTGCGGGCGGCCGCCCCCGGGAGCAGCCGCTCGGCCGCCCCGCCGGCCGATGCTCCGCCACCCGGTGAGGGCCAGGCCTGGCTGCGTGCGCAGGTCGCCGCCGCCGCCTCCTCCCACGCCGCCGCCGCCCTGGGGCAGTCCGGCGCCCGGGCGGCGCTGCTGGGCTCCATCGCCGCGGGCCTGCGCGGCCACGAGGCACGACTGGCATGACGGAGGACCGCGATGGCTGACGACGAGACCACCGGCACCTCCGCCGAGGACGCCGCCCTGAACGCCGCGCTGGCCGCCGAGCACGCCGCCGTGTGGGGGTACGGCGCGGTCGGTGCAGCGCTCGGCGCGGACGGGCGCGCCGCCGCCGCGGCCGCCGAGGCCGGCCACCGCGAGGTGCGGGACCGGTTGATCACGCTGCTCGACGGGCGCGGCGCCGAGCCGGTGCTCCCCGAGGCCGGTTACGAGCTGCCCTTCCCGGTGCTGTCGCCGGTGGACGCCGCCGCCCTCGCCGTCGTCCTGGAGGAGGGCGTCACGGCCGCCTGGGTGCGGGTCCTGGACCAGGCGGCGGAGCGGACCACGCGGGCGCTGGCGGTGGAGGTGCTCGGCCCCGCCGAGGTGCGGGCCGTCGGCTGGCGCGAGGCCGCGGGGCGGACGCCGGTCACCAGCGCCCTGCCGGGGCTCCCCGCGACGTAGCCGCGGCGGGTCAGCCCAGGGCGCCGAGGAAGGCGTCGGTGACGGCGACGGCGGCGCTGCTGGACTGCCCCGCCTCCACGAGGGTCGCGAAGGCGATGTCGCCCTGCGGGCCGCCCAGCTGGTAGCCCGCGAACCAGCCGTGCGACTCCGGCGGGCTGGCGGTGCCGAACTCGGCCGTGCCGGTCTTGCCGTAGACCTCGCCCCGGTCGGCCAGCGCCTGCGCCGTGCCCGACAGCACGACCTGCCGCATCATCGGCCGCAGGGCGTCGAGCACCCCGGCCGCCGGTCCGGCCGGCGCCGGCCCCGCCGCCGCGGCCCCCACGACCTCCACCGGCGCGACGGGGGTGCCCCCGGCGATCCCCGCGGCGACCAGGGCCAGCTGGGCGGGGCTCATCAGCACCTCCCCCTGCCCGATCGCGTTCGCCGCCCTGGTCGTCCCGGTGCTGTCGCGCGGGACGCTGCCCCCGAAGACGTCGACCGGCAGCTCCCAGTCGGTGCCGACGCCGTAGGCGGCCGCCGCGTCGGCGAGGGCGGCCTCCGGCAGCTCCAGCGCCTGCTGGATGAACGTGGTGTTGCAGGACTGCGCGAAGGCCTCGGTGAACGGGACGGTGCCCAGGTCGAACTGGTCCTGGTTCTCGAACTCGCGCCCCTCGACGACCGTCGTCGCCGGGCAGGGCACCGGCGTCTGCGGGGTGAGGCCGCCGTCGCCCAGCAGCGCGGTCGCGGTCACCGCCTTCATGCTCGACCCCGGCGGGAACTGCCCGGTGAGCGCGTTGCCGGGGTTGGCCGGCTCGTTGGAGGCGACGGCCAGGATCTCCCCCGTCCCGGGGCGCACGACGACGAGGTGGGCGGGCAGTGGCTGCGTGGCGACGGCGGCCTCGGCGGCCGTCTGGATCGCGGGCACCAGCGGGGTCTGGACCGGCTCGCCGGCGACCGGGGGCACCGCGGCGATCTCGCGGCCGGTGTCCCCCGTCGCCTCGTCCGTGCTGACCACCGCGATGGTGAAACCCGCGGTACCGCTCAGCTGCTCCTGGTACGCGCGCTGCAGCCCGGAGAGCCCGAGCTGGTCACCGGCTGCGTAGCGCGGCTCCCCGTCGACCGCGGTCTCCTCGAGGAGCTCCGCCGTCGCCGGGCCGACCCGGCCCAGGAGCGCGACGGCGAACCGCGACGACGGGGCGAGCAGCCGGGTGTCGGTCGGGAAGACGGCCCCGGGCAGGTCGAACACCTGGGCGCGGATCTGCTCGAACTGCGGCCGGCGGAGGTCGATGACCGGGACGAACTGCCCCTCCGGTGCGGCCTGGACGGCGGCGACGATCTCCTCCGCGGCGATCCCCGTCGCCGCCGACAGCGCCGCGGCCAGCGCCGGCAGGTCGGTGACCTGGGCGGGGTCGACGCCGACCCGGACCACCTCGGTGGGGGCGAACAGCGGGGCGCCGGAGGCGTCGGTGATCGGCGCCCGCTCCGGCAGCTGCCGGTCGAGCTCCAGGTGCTGGCCCTCCCCCAGCTCGGGGTGGACGAGGGCCGGCTCGGCGACCACCTGCCAGGCGTCGTCACCCTCGCGCAGCCGCAGGGTGCCCTCGTAGGTCCACTCGGGTGCCGCCTCGAGGTCCCAGGTCGCGGTCCAGCCGACGGTGGCGACGTCGTCCTCGACGGTCACCTCGCCGATGTCGGCGGCCAGCCCGGCGCCGGGCAGGTCGCCGGCGATCTGCTCGAGCAGGGCGGTGGCCGACGCGGGGTCGGTGGTCGCACCGGCCGCGGCGGCGAGGTCACCGGCCGACCAGTCGTCGAGGAACGCCTCCGCGGCCGCGCGCACCTCGTCCTCGCTGCCCGAGCAGCCGGCCAGCACGGGCACGGCGAGCAGGAGCGAGGCCAGCACGACGGGGGTGGGGCGGGTGCGCACCGGCACAGGTTCTCAGACGGGGGCGACGGTCTAGAACAGGACGCTGGCGTACTCGCCGACCTCGCGGAAACCCACCCGGCGGTAGGAGGCGCGGGCCCGGGCGTTGTAGTCGTTGACGTAGAGGCTGACCACCGGGGCGATGACCGCGCGGGCGTACTCGACGACCGCGGCGGTGCAGGCCGTACCGATGCCCTGCCCCCGCAGCGGCGGCGCGACCCAGACGCCCTGCACCTGGCAGGTCGCCCGGCAGACCGCACCGATCTCCGCCTTGAACAGGACGCGCCCGTCCTCGATCCAAGCCAGCGACTGCCCGGCCCGCACCAGTTCGTCGACCCGCGCCCGGTAGCCGGCACCGCCGTCGACCCGGAGCGGACTCACGCCCACCTCCTCGGTGAACATCGCGACGGCGGCCGGGAGCAGCACGTCGAGCTCCCCGGGGCGCACCGGCCGCACCCGCGGCTCGGGGGCGACGGCGGGCGGGCCGTCGATCGCCATGAGCGGCTGCCGGGGCCGGTGGTCCCGGGCCGGCCCCCACGCGGGCGCCAGCAGGTCCCACAGCGGCGCCACGGCGGCGGAGGGGCCCACGATGGTGGAGCAGCGACGCCCCGCCCGGCGGGCCCGCTCGGCGAAGGCGACGGCGGCGGCGCGCTCGCTGCCGGGCAGGGCGAAGGGGATGAGGTTCGCGCCGGCCAGGCAGATCGCGTCCAGCTCCCGGCCGCTGCCGATGCCCCAGAGCGGGGCGCCCAGCGAGACCGCCGCCGTGCCCGCGGCCTCCACCCGGCCCGCGATCACGCAGGCCGCGACCGGGTCCGTCGCGAGCAGCCGGTGCACGGCCGGCTCGTCGGCCTCGTCGAGGACGCGGGCCGCAGGCGTACGGAGCACGGCTCAGCCGACGGAGACGACCGGCGGCCCGGAGGGCTCGCCGGCGGCCGCCTGCTCACCGGCGATCTTCAGCGCCTCCTCGATCAGCGTCTCGACGATCTGCGACTCGGGCACGGTCTTGATGACCTCGCCCTTGACGAAGATCTGGCCCTTGCCGTTGCCGGAGGCCACGCCGAGATCGGCCTCGCGGGCCTCACCGGGGCCGTTGACGACGCAGCCCATGACGGCGACCCGGAGGGGAACCTCCATGCCCTCGAGCCCGGCGGTGACCTCGTCGGCGAGCTTGTAGACGTCGACCTGGGCGCGCCCGCACGAGGGGCAGCTGACGATCTCCAGGCCGCGCTGCTTGAGGTTCAGCGACTCCAGGATCTGGTTGCCGACCTTGACCTCCTCGGCCGGCGGGGCCGAGAGGGAGACGCGGATGGTGTCGCCGATGCCCTGGGAGAGCAGGGCGCCGAACGCGACGGCGGACTTGATGGTGCCCTGGAACGCGGGGCCCGCCTCGGTGACGCCGAGGTGCAGCGGGTAGTCGCACTGCGCGGCGAGCAGCTCGTAGGCGCGCACCATGACCACCGGGTCGTTGTGCTTGACCGAGATCTTGATGTCGCGGAAGTCGTGCTCCTCGAACAGCGAGCACTCCCAGAGCGCCGACTCGACGAGCGCCTCCGGCGTCGCCTTGCCGTACTTGGCGAGCAGCCGCTTGTCCAGCGAGCCGGCGTTGACGCCGATGCGGATCGGGATGCCGGCGCCCTTGGCCGCCTTGGCGATCTCGCCGACCTTGTCGTCGAACTTCTTGATGTTGCCCGGGTTCACGCGGACGGCGGCGCAGCCGGCGTCGATCGCGGCGAACACGTACCGCGGCTGGAAGTGGATGTCGGCGATCACCGGGATCTGCGACTTCTTGGCGATGATCGGCAGCGCCTCGACGTCGTCGGTGTCGGGCACCGCGACCCGCACGATCTGGCAGCCCGAGGCGGTGAGCTCGGCGATCTGCTGGAGCGTGGCGTTGATGTCGGCGGTCTTGGTCGTGCACATCGACTGGACGCTG
Source organism: Blastococcus carthaginiensis (assembly GCF_030731085.1). NCBI lineage: Bacteria > Bacillati > Actinomycetota > Actinomycetes > Geodermatophilales > Geodermatophilaceae > Blastococcus > Blastococcus carthaginiensis. The sequence goes on from NZ_JASNFN010000011.1 coordinate 25,265, forward strand.
ACCGGGAAGTCGCTGCCGACACCGACCCCGCCGACGTCCAGCTGCCGGGTCTTGCGGCGCGGGGCCAGCACGGGCGGAGGAGCAGCGGGCATGCCGAGGCCGACGGGGATCGCCATGGGCCCAGTATCCCCCGCCGGGGCGTCGGCGCCGGTGGAGCCGCTGTGACGTGCGCGTCCGGGGACGCGACGGGTCCGCGGAGCCCGTCAGCCGGGGTAGGCGGCGGCCTCGGCGACGAGCGCGTCGACCACCGTCCGCACCGCCCGCCGGGCCGCCTTGTCCGGGCGCATGAGCGCCTCGACGATCCGCCCGGCACGCAGGTCGGCCAGGGGCACGAGCGCCAGCCGGCCCGCGGTGCGTTCCCGGGTGGTGTGCCGGGGCAGCAGCGCGACGCCGTGCCCGTGGCTGACCAGCTTCTCCATGAGCGGCAGGTGCGTGGTGCGGCGGACGACGCGCACCGGGGCGCCGGCCCGGGCCGCGATGGCGGTGAGCACCCGGTCGATCGGGAACTCCGCCGGCGGGGCGATCCACTGCTCGCCGATCACGTCCTGCGGGCTCACCCGGTCGCGCCGGGCCAGCGGGTGGTCGAGGGGCAGGGCGACGTCCAGCGGCTCCCGCAGGAGCAGCCGCACCTCGACCTGCGGGCGGGCCGGGGGCACCACGTCGTCGGACCGGTGCGCGACCACCACGTCGTAGTCGGCCGTGAGCGCGGCGAAGTCGTCCTGGGACACGTCCTCGTCGTGGGTCTCCAGGGTGATCTGCGGCGCCGCGGCCAGCCGGTCGAGCAGCCCGGGCACGAGCAGTTCGCCGGCCGAGTGGAACACCGCGAGCCGCACCGTCCCGCCGGCGCCGCCGCGGTACCCCTCCCAGTCGGCCTCGGCCACGGCCAGGGCGGTGGCGACGCCGGTGGCGATGCCGGCGAGCGCCCGGCCGGCGTCGGTCAGCCGCACGCCGCGACCGGCCCGCTCGACCAGCGGCACGCCCACCCGCCGCTGGAGCACCTTGAGCTGCTGGGAGACCGCGGACGGCGTGCGCGTCGTGGCCCGGGCGACGGCGGTCACCGACCCGTGCTCGGCCAGCTCCCGCAGCAGGAGGAGCTGGGCGGGGTCCACCCGCTGCCACAGCCCGGCCGGCTCGCCAATCATGAAGGCAACCTACAGTCACCGTTCACGATGTTGCGCTTGTCCTTCACGTTCGGCCGCCGCAGGCTTCCGGTGTGCCGCTCCGCGACCGCCTCCTCGCCTGCTTCGTAGCGGTGTGCTGGGGGCTCAACTTCCCCGCCACCGCCCTCGCCCTCGAGCAGTTCCCGCCGCTGTTCATGGTCGCCCTGCGCTTCGCGCTCGTGGGCCTGCCCGCGCTCCTGCTGATCCCCCGGCCGCCGGTCCCGCTGCGCTGGCTGGTCGGCGTCGGGGTGGGCATCGGGATCCTGCAGTTCGCCTTCCTCTACGCGGGGATGGCCGCCGGCATGCCCAGCGGCCTGGCGTCCCTGGTCCTGCAGGCGTCGGCGCCGTTCACCGTCCTCATCGCCGGCTTCTGGCTGCACGAGCGGCTGTCCGCGCGGCAGCTCGGCGGGGTGCTCCTCGCCGTCCTCGGCCTCGCCGCGATCGCGGTCCACCGGGCGCAGACGGCCGCCTGGCTGCCCGTCGTCCTCACCCTCTGCGGGGCGCTCGGCTGGGCGATCGGCAACGTCTGCAGCCGCCGGGCCCAGGCGCCGAACGCGTTCCACCTGACGCTCTGGACGGCGGCGATCCCGCCCGTGCCGATGCTCGTCCTGGCGCTGGTCGTCGAAGGGCCCGACCGCATCCTGCGCTCCCTGGCGACCGCGGCCACGGCCGAGGCGCTGCCGTCGGTGCTCGGGCTGCTCTACGTCGTCGTCGTGGCCACGCTGGTCGGCTACGGGATCTGGAACACGCTGCTCTCCCGCCACCCGTCGAACGTGGTCGCGCCGTTCTCCATGCTCGTGCCGGTGGTCGGCGTCCTCGCGTCGTGGCTGGCCTTCGGCGAGGTGCTCGACCCCGTGGAGCTGGTCGCCGGCGTGCTCGTGGTGGCCGGCGTCCTCGTCGCCTCGCGCCCGGCCCGCAGCCGCGCGACGCCGGCCGCGCCGCTCACCCAGCCAGCGTGACCGGGTTGACGACGTCGGCGATGAGTAGCAGCAGCGACAGCCCCAGGAACAGGCCCGCGACGGCGTAGGCCACCGGCATCAGCCGGGCGATGTCGAACGGCCCGGGGTCGGGCCGCCCGCGCAGGCGGGCGACCGTCGAGCGCACCTTCTCGTACAGCGCACCGGCGACGTGCCCGCCGTCGAGCGGGTAGATCGGCAGCAGGTTGAACAGGAACAGCACCAGGTTCAGCCCGGCCAGCAGCTGGATGAAGTAGCCGATCTTCTGCACCGGGGAAAGCTGCTCGAGGGCGAAGACCTCCCCGGAGATGCGGCTGACGCCGACCACGCCGATCGGCCCGAGCGGGTCGCGCTCCTCGCCGAGGAAGGTGGCGCGGAACAGCTGCGGGATCCGTTCCGGGATCTCCACCAGCCGGTCCACCGAGCGCACCAGGATGTCCCCGAAGTGACCGGGCACCTCCGTCACCGACTGGCGCACCTCGCGCTGGAGCGGGCTGATGCCGACGAAGCCGACGACCTGCGTCGCCTCGCCGTCCTCGTCGGCGTAGACCACGTTCTCGATCGGCGTGACGGTGAGGTCGCGCCGCTCCCCGTCGCGCTCGACGGTGAACACGACCGGCTCGTCGGCGCTGGCGCGGATCGCGTCCTGCACCTGCTGCCAGCCGACGTCGGTCTCCTGCGAGACGGGCTCGCCGTCGAGCGCGAGCACGGTGTCCCCGGGCTGCAGACCGGCCCGCGCGGCCGGGCTGCGTGCCGGCAGGGCGCAGCCCGCGGCGCCGGCCTCGCACAGCTCCCCCTCGGGCGTGAGGGGGATGGCGCAGGGGTCCTCCGCACCGGCGCTCGCGGCGCCCGCGGGGAGCACGCAGTCGGGCACCTGGCGGATCGTCGTGGTGATCTCCGGGATGCCGAAGCCCATCAGCACGACCGCGAAGAAGACGACGGCGAGCACCAGGTTGTGGAACGGCCCCGCGAACATCACGATGACCCGCTGCCACCACGGCTTCTTGTAGAAGACGCGATCGCCGTCGCTGGGCAGGACGTCGTTGAGCGCCTGCCCGCGGACCTCGGCGATGAAGCTGCGCATGCGCGTGGCGCGCTTGCTCTCGTTCTCCTCGGCCGGCGGGATCATGCCGACGATGCGGATGTAGCCGCCGAGCGGGACGGCCTTGATGCCGTACTCGGTCTCCCCGCGGCGCCGGGAGAACACGGTGGGCCCGAAGCCGACCATGAACTGCGGCACCCGCATGCCGAACTTCCGGGCCCAGTAGAAGTGCCCCGCCTCGTGGAAGGCGATGGAGAACATCAGGCCGAGGGCGAACAGGACGATCCCCAGGACCGTCAGCAGGAATCCGCTCAGCTCAGCCTCCGCCGATGACACCCCGGGCGTGCTCCCGGGCCCACTTCTCCGCCGCCAGGACGTCCTCGACGCAGGTGGGGGCACCGAGGTCCGGCGCGGCGTCGAGGGTACGCGCGACGAGCTGGACGATCCCTGGGAACGAGAGCCGACCCGCCGTGAACGCGCCGACCGCCTCCTCGTTCGCGGCGTTGTACATGGCCGGGACCACGCCGCCGGCCTCGCCGGCCGCGCGGGCCAGCCGCACCGCGGGGAACGCCTCCTCGTCGAGCGGGAGGAACTCCCACGTGCTCGCCGCCGACCAGTCCAGCGCCGGTTGCACGTCCGGCAGCCGGTCGGGCCAGGCCAGCCCCAGGGCGATCGGCAGCCGCATGTCCGGCGGGCTGGCCTGGGCGATCGTCGCGCCGTCGGCGAAGGTCACCATCGAGTGCACGATCGACTGGGGGTGCACGACGACGTCGATGTCGGCGTAGGGGACGCCGAAGAGCAGGTGGGCCTCGATCAGCTCGAGCCCCTTGTTGACCAGCGTCGCCGAGTTGATCGTGACGACGGGCCCCATGGCCCAGGTCGGGTGGGCCAGCGCCTGCTCGACGGTGACCCCCGCCAGCTCGGCGGCGGTGCGCCCGCGGAACGGCCCGCCGCTGGCCGTCAGCACCAGCCGGGCGACCTCGTCGCGGGACCCGCCGCGCAGGCATTGGGCGAGGGCCGAGTGCTCGGAGTCCACCGGCACGAGCTGGCCCGGTGCGGCCGCGGCGAGCACCAGGTCGCCGCCGGCGACCAGCGACTCCTTGTTGGCCAGGGCGACGGTGCGCCCGGCCCGCAGCGCCGACAGCGTCGGCCCCAGCCCGATGGAACCGGTGATCCCGTTGAGGACGACGTCGGCCGGGCGGGCGGCCAGCTCCTCGGCGGCGCGCGGGCCGGCCAGGATCTCGGGCAGCGCGAACTCGCCCTTCGCCCAGCCGCGCTGCTGCGCCGCGGCGTAGAAGGCCAGCTGCAGGTCCTGCGCGGCGGTGGCCCGCGCGACGGCGACGGTGCGCACGCCCAGCGCCAGCGCCTGCTCCGCCAGCAGGGCGACGTCGCCGCCCCCGGCCGCCAGGCCGGTGACGCGCAGCCGCCCGGGGTTCTGCGCGGCGACCGCGAGCGCCTGCCGGCCGATGGAGCCGGTGGAGCCCAGGACCGTGACCTCGCGCGGCTCGCTCATGCGGGCATCCTGCCAAGAACCCGGACGACGGCCCCACTCCCGGCGTACCTCGGCGCCGAGGCCGGGCTCTCCTGCGACCGCTGACGACCCGCCGGTCCACCACCTCGGAGCGTGCGCGGCGCCGGCTCCTGCAAGAATGGCCGGGTGACCGAGGCACTGCACTCCCCGTCGACCCAGCGGGTCAACCAGCCCGGCCGTGAAGAGGCCGTCGTCCGCGCCGGCGAGCACCCCGTCGAGCACGAGCAGCCCGAGGACTGGGGCTGGCACGGCGAGACCGGCAAGTGGGGCCAGATCGGCGGCTGGTTCTCGACCGCGGTGATCCTGCTGTACCTGGTCGGCAACCACGAGGGCCGGGTCGAGGACATCTGGCTGCTCGCCCTGGCCGGCGTGATGGCGCTCGTCCTCATCTGGGACCTGCGTCGCAAGAGGACCGCCTGGCGCCGCTGACGGCGGGCTCTGCAACGGCGGACGCGGCTCAGCTGACGCTGACGCCGATCGCCGCGCCGATCAGGTAGGTCGCACCGGCCGCCGCCGCACCGAACAGGAGCTGCCGCAGCCCGGCGTGCCACCACGGCCGCGGCGTGAAGCGTGACGACAGCGCCCCGGCCAGCAGGAGCCCCAGCCCCCCGCAGAGCAGGGCGACCCACAGGACCGGCACGCCGAGGAAGTACGGCAGCAGCGGCAGCACGGCGCCGGCTCCGAAGGTGAGGAACGACGAGACCGCCGCCACCCGCGGCGAGGGCTTGTCCTCCGGGCTCAGGCCGAGCTCCGCGACCACGTGCAGCCGCAGCGCCGTCTCGGGGTCGCGCGACAGTTGCACGGCCACCGTGCGGGCGAGGCGGTCGTCGACGCCACGGACCCGCAGCATCTCGATCAGCTCCGCGAGCTCCCCCTCCGGGTTCCGCTCGAGTTCCCGGCGCTCCTTCTCGACCTCGAGGTCCAGCTGCTCGTTCTGCGTCTTGACCGAGGTGTACTCGCCGAGCGCCATCGAGATCGCGCCGGCGACGAGGCTCGCGACCCCGGCGAGCACGATGGCCCGTGGGGCGGCGCCACCGCCGCCGACCCCGGCGACCAGGGCGGTGTTGGTGACCAGGCCGTCCATCGCCCCGAAGACGGCGGCCCGCAGCCAGCCGCCGGAGACGTCGGCGTGGGTGTGCTCGTGGGCCTCGGCGTCGGGCGGCGCACCGCTCACCCCTGGTCGGCCTCCGCGCCGAGGGGGACGGGCGCCTCGACGGCCGGCGTGGGCAGCGCCACGGCCGGCACACCCTCGACCCGGTCGGCGGCGGCGAGCTGCCCGCAGGCGCCGTCGATGTCCTGACCGCGGGTGTCGCGCACCGTCGTCGCCACCCCGGCGGCCCGCAGGCGGGCGACGAACTCCCGCTGGGCCGGCAGCGGGCTGGCGTCCCAGGGGCTACCCGGCGTCGGGTTGAGCGGGATCAGGTTGACGTGCGCGAGCTTGCCGGCCAGCAGCTTGCCGAGCATGTCGGCGCGGAACGGCTGGTCGTTCACGTCGCGGATGAGGGCGTACTCCACCGAGTAGCGGCGCCCGGTGCGCCGCGCGTAGGCGTCCGCGGCGTCGATCACCTCGCCGACCTTCCAGCGGGTGTTGATCGGCACCAGGGTGTCGCGCAGCTCGTCGTCGGGCGCGTGCAGGCTGACGGCGAGGGTGACGTTGCGCCCCTCCTCGGTGAGCCGGCGGATGGCCGGCACGAGGCCCACGGTGGAGACCGTCACCGACCGCTGGGAGAGGCCGAGCCCGTAGGGGGCGGTGCCGAGCAGCGCGTCGAGGGTGGCGCGCACCCGGGCGTAGTTGGCCAGCGGCTCCCCCATGCCCATGAAGACCACGTTGGACAGCCGTCCCGGCCCGCCGGCGACCTCGCCGTCCGCCATCGCCGCGGCGGCGGCCACCGCCTGGCCGATGATCTCGGCGGCGGAGAGGTTCCGGGTCAGCCCGGCCTGGCCGGTGGCGCAGAAGGGGCAGGCCATGCCGCAGCCGGCCTGGCTGGAGATGCAGACGGTGGCGCGGTCGGGGTAGCGCATGAGCACGCTCTCCACGAGCGCGCCGTCGTGCAGCCGCCACAGCGTCTTGCGGGTGCGGCCGTTGTCGGCCGTCTGGTGCCGCACCACCGTGAGCAGCTCGGGCAGCAGCGCCTCGCGCAGGGCCTCGCGGGCGGCGGCCGGGATGTCGGTCATCTGCGCGGGGTCGGTGGTCCCGCGGTAGTAGTGCCGGGCGAGCTGGTCGGCGCGGAACGCCGGCTGGCCGAGCTCCGTGACCGCCGCGCGGGCCTCCTCGCGGGTGAGGTCGGCGAGGTGGCGCGGCGGCTTGCCGCGGCGGGGGGCATCGAAGACCAGGGGCAGGGCAGTCATGGCGCCCTCCATGCTCCCACTCCCCCGGCCCGTGGTCCCGGGCCGGAGACCCAACTCACGCGGACGGGCCGGATCCCTGGCAGTCTCGGTGCGCATGAGCCGGCTGGACGACGTCGACCTGAGCCTCTCCCTGGACAAGAAGGAGGGCAAGAAGCAGCTGTCCGCCGCCCAGGACCGGCTGGTCCACCTGCGGCTGCTGCTCGGCGGCCAGATCGGGCCCGGTGAGCTCGGCCCGCCGCTGCTGGTGCTCTTCGAGGGCTGGGACGCCTCGGGCAAGGGCGGGGCGATCCAGCGGCTGGTCGGCGAGCTCGACCCCCGGCACGTCCGGGTGGCCCAGTTCGCCGCCCCCACCCACGACGAGAAGCGGCACCACTTCCTGTGGCGGTTCTGGCCGGTGCTGCCGGGCTGGGGCGGCATGGCCGTGCTCGACCGCTCCTGGTACGGCCGGGTCCTGGTCGAGCGGGTGGAGGGGTTCGCCCCCGAGGAGGCGTGGCAGCGGGCCTACCAGGAGATCGTCGACCTCGAGACGACGCTGGCCGCCGAGGGCACGGTGCTGGTGAAGTTCTGGATGCACGTCTCACCCGAGGAGCAGCTGGACCGGTTCGAGTCGCGCCGGGCGGACCCGTACAAGGCCTGGAAGCTCACCGACGAGGACTGGCGCAACCGGGAGAAGCGCGACGAGTACGAGGCGGCTGTCGAGGAGATGCTCGAGCGCACCGATACCCCCGTGGCCCCCTGGCACGTGATCCCGGCCGACGACAAGCGGTGGGCACGGGCGGCCGTCGTCCGGACGGTCTGCGAGGCCGTCGAGGCGGCGCTGCGGGCCCGCGGCATCGACCCCGACCCGCCGCTGGACGGCCGCTAGTACCGCGTCACGCAACCTTCGACTGGTCCAAGCTGGGCCGACTAGCGCTTCGCGTCAGGACAGTGCGCGCAGACGCGCCATTCCCGTGCCGAAAATTGACCATCTGCGCACTCCGTCGCCATCCGCGGCGGTCTCGGGACGGCAGCCGCCAGGCAGGCGAAGGTTGCCGGTCGCGGTACTAGCCCGAGGCACCGAGGTCGGCGTGCCGGCGCACCCAGGCGTGCATGGCGATGCCGGCGGCGACACCGGCGTTGATGGAGCGGGTGGAGCCGAACTGGGCGATCGAGACGGTGAGCGCCGCGCCGGCGCGCGCCTCCTCGGTGAGGCCCGGCCCCTCCTGCCCGAAGAGCAGCACGCACCGCTGCGGCAGCTCGGCAGTCTCCAGGGGGACGGCGCCGGGCCCGTTGTCGACGGCGACGACGGTCAGGTCCCGCTCCGCCGCGAAGGCCAGCAGCCCGCCGACGTCGGGGTGGTGGCGCAGGTGCTGGTACCGGTCGGTGACCATCGCCCCGCGCCGGTTCCACCGCCGCCGGCCGACCACGTGCACCTCGGCGGCGAGGAAGGCGTTGGCGGTGCGCACCACCGTCCCGATGTTGAGGTCGTGGCCGAAGTTCTCGATGGCGACGTGGAAGGGGTGCCGGCGCCGGTCGAGGTCGGCGACGATCGCCTCGACCGCCCAGTAGCGGTAGCGGTCGACGACGTTGCGCCGGTCGCCCTCGGCGAGCAGCTGCGGGTCGTACCAGGGATCGTCCGGCCACGGCCCCTCCCACGGGCCGACGCCGATCGTCGCGCCCCAGTCGGTGGGGCCGGGCTGTTCGTCCTCGAGCACCCAGGGAGGATCGCAGGGTGACCGATGACGTCCTCCTGCACCTGGTCGAGCCGGCCGCGTGGCGGGCCGCGCTGAGCGCGGGCTCGATCGCCCCTGCGCCGGAGGGGTTCGTGCACCTCTCCGCGCCCGGGCAGGTGCACCTCCCCGCGCAGCGGCTGTTCCCCGGCCGCCGCGACCTGGCGCTGCTCGTCATCGACCCCGCGCGGCTCCCCGACCCGGTGCGGTGGGAACCCGGGCACCCCGACGACCCGGCGGGATCGCGCTTCCCCCACCTCTACGGCCCGCTGCCGACGTCATCGGTCGTGGCGGTCCTCCCCTACCGGCCACCGACGCCGGCCGAACTGCCCGCACCCGGCGACGCGCTCGCCCGCGCGGTGGCCCTGTACACCTCGGTACCGGTCCGGCGTGCGGTCGGGGTGGGCGACGTCCCCGGCGGGGTGGCCGTGCTGGACCCCGACTTCCCGCACTCGCGGGACAACAACCGGCTGGTCCTCACCCGGCCGGTGACCGCCGCGGCCGTCGAGACCGCCGCCGAGGAGGTCGGGGGCAACGCCGGCTGGCCGCACCTGGCCGCCCTCCTCACCTGGCCGGGTGCCGGGACCGTGGCCGCCGAGCTCGCCACCCGCGGCTGGACCGCCGAGGAGCTCGTCCTCATGGGCCGGCCCACGGCGCTCCCCGTGCCGGGGACCACCGTCCGCGCCGAGGTGGTCGACCAGCGGGAGGTACAGGACCTGTGGGACCGGGGCTGGCGCCGCGACCTCGCCTCCCTCGGCGACCGGCTGGAGCCGGTGGCGCGGCAGCTGGTCGGCCGCGAGCAGCTCAACGACCGGGTGGTCGCGGTGACCGACGTGGTGGTGCGCGAGCACGGCCGCGTGGTGGCCGCGGCGCAGCTGCGGGTGGACGGCGCGACCGCGGCGGTGGAGTCGGTCATGACCGATCCGGACGTCCGCGGGCGCGGGTACGGCGACGCGGTGCTCGCCCGCGTGCTGGAGCTGGCCGCGGCCGCCGGCTGCGACCTGGTCGTGCTGGAGGCCGCGGGCGAGGACTGGCCGCGGCACTGGTACGCCCGGCGGGGGTTCACCGTGCTCGGGTCGACCTGGTCGGTCGACCGGCCTGCCTAGACCGGCGCGAGCACCGTCAGCAGCAGGTAGGCCGCGGCCGCGGACGGCAGCAGCGAGTCCAGCCGGTCCATGATCCCGCCGTGGCCGGGGAGCAGGTCGCCCATGTCCTTGATGCCGAGGTCGCGCTTGATGAGCGACTCGGCGAGGTCACCGATGGTCGCGGAGACGGCGAGCGAGGCGCCGAACACCAGCCCGCCCCACCACGGTGTGTCCAGGCCGAGGACCAGGACCGGCGTGGCCACCAGCATGCAGGCGAGCACGGAGCCGGCCATGCCCTCCCAGGACTTCTTGGGGCTGATCGAGGGCGCCATCGGGTGCTTGCCGAACAGCACACCGGCCGCGTAGCCGCCGACGTCGCTGGCGATGACGGTGGCGATGAAGGCGAGCACCCGCAGGGCGCCGTCGTCGGGCACCAGCAGCAGGACGGCGAAGCCGGCCAGGAACGGCACGTAGAGGGCGGTGAGCACGCCGGCGGCGGCGTCCCGGCGGTAGCCGACCGGGCCGGCGGCCAGCCGCCACAGCAGCACGGCGAGCGCGGTGAGGAAGAAGCCGGTCAGCAGCCCGGTGGGGCCGCGCGTCCACGCGAGCGCCTCCATGGCGAAGGCACCGACGAGCAGCGGGACCAGCGGTGCGGAGAACCCGCCCCTGCCCAGGGCGCGGGTGAGCTCGACGACGGCGACGAGGATCGCCGCGACCAGCACGCCCAGGAACGCCGGACGCCAGACGAACAGCGACAACAGGATGACCGCGACCAGCCCGACGCCGACGCCGATGGCCGCGCGCAGGTTGCGCCCGGCCCGGCTCACCGGCTGTTCCGTGGTGGGCAGCTGCGCGACCGCCTCGGGCACCGGCATGGCCGTCGCCGTGGGGACGTCGTCATCGGCGGGTTCGGGGTCGTCGGGGACCGGGACCGGCGGGCGCGACGGGAGCGGTGGCAGCGGGCGGGAGGCCGCGACCGGGACCGGCCCGGTGTCGTCGCCCCGCCGTCGCCCGCCCGGTCCCGGCTCGCCCACCCGCGGGAACGGCTGACCCCCCGGGCGGAGGGAGCCCGGGCGGTCGGCGGGAGGAGGTGTCATGGGAGCGGCGGCCGAGCTGAGGTCAGACCTCGAGCAGCTCGGTCTCCTTGTTCTTCATCGCCTCGTCGACGTGCGTCACGTGCTGCGCGGTGAGGTCGTCCAGCTCCTTCTCGGCGCGACGCACGTCGTCCTCGCCGGCCTCGCCGTCCTTGGCGATGCGGTCGAGCTCCTCCTTGGCTCGGCGGCGGATGTTGCGGATCGCGACCTTGGCGTCCTCGCCCTTGGCGCGGGCCTGCTTCACCAGGTCGCGGCGGCGCTCCTCGGTGAGCTGCGGGAAGATCACCCGCAGGATCTGGCCGTCGTTGGTCGGGTTGACGCCGAGGTCGCTGTCGCGGATGGCCCGCTCGATGGCCGTCAGCTGGCTCATGTCGTAGGGCTTGATGACCGCCATGCGCGCCTCGGGCACGGTGATCGAGGCCATCTGCGGCACCGGGGTGTACGCCCCGTAGTAGTCGACCATGATCTTGCTGAACATCGAGGGCGTGGCCCGGCCGGTGCGGACCGAGCCCAGGTCCTCCCGCGCCACCGAGAGGGCCTTGTCCATCCGTTCCTCGGCGTCGAGCAGGGTGTCGTCGATCACGGGTTGTCCCTCCTGCGGCGGTTCTCGTCCCGCCGGCGTCCTCGTCTGTGCCCGATCGGTGCGGCCGGCGTCAGGCCGGCTGGCTGATCAGCGTGCCGATCCTCTCACCTGCGGTGGCGCGGGCGATGTTGCCGCCGCTCAGCAGGTCGAACACCACGATCGGCATCCGGTTGTCCATGCAGAGGCTGATCGCGGTCGCATCCGCGACCTTGAGCTGCTTGGCCAGCACCGTCGCGTAGTCCAGGTCGTCGTACATGACGGCGTCGGGGTTGGTGCGCGGGTCGTCGTCGTAGACGCCGTCGACTCCGTTCTTGCCCATGAGGAGCACCTGGCACTCGATCTCCAGGGCGCGCTGGGCGGCGACGGTGTCGGTGGAGAAGTACGGCATCCCGGCGCCGGCGCCGAAGATGACCAGACGGCCCTTCTCCAGGTGCCGGATCGCCTTGCGCGGGATGTAGGGCTCGGCGACCTGGCCCATCGTGATGGCCGACTGCACCCGCGTCTCCAGCCCGGCCTTCTCGCAGAAGTCCTGCAGCGCCAGGCAGTTCATGACCGTGCCGAGCATGCCCATGTAGTCGGCCTTGGTGCGGTCCATCCCGGCCTGGGAGAGCTCCGCCCCGCGGAAGAAGTTGCCGCCACCCATGACGACGGCGACCTGCGTGCCGCGCGCGACGACCTCCGCGAGCTGCTCCGCGATGCCCTTGACGATGTCGGCGTCGACACCGACCTTGCCGCCGCCGAAGGACTCACCGGAGAGCTTGAGCAGCACGCGCTGGTAACCGCTCCCGTCGGCGGGCTGGAAGGCGGTGGGGGCGGACAGCGGCGCGGTGGTGTCGGTCAACGGTTCATCCCTGGGGTGGTGTCGATGGGGCTGCCGGTGGGGTGATCCTGCCGCATGGGCGGATCTGGCTCCTGCCGGGCGAGGGCGCCGGCCGGACAGACGACCGGCCCCGTCCCACGAGGGGAACGGGGCCGGTCATCGGTACCGGGTGCGGCTCAGGCCTGGCCGACCTCGAAGCGCGCGAAGCGCTCCACGGTCAGGCCGGCCTCGTCGACGACCTGCTTGACCGTGCGCTTGGGCTCGGTGATCGACGGCTGCTCGAGCAGGACGAAGTCCTTGTAGTAGGCGTTGACCCGACCCTCGACGATCTTGGAGATCGCCTGCTCGGGCTTGCCCTCCTCCTTGGCCGTCTGCTCGGCGACGCGGCGCTCGGTCTCGACCGCCTCGGCCGGGACCTCCTCGCGGGTGAGGTAGCGCGGCCGGGCGGCGGCGATGTGCATCGCCAGGCTGCGGGCGGCGTCCTCGCTGCCACCGGAGTACTGCACCGCGACACCGATGGCCGGGGGCAGGTCGGTGGCCCGCTTGTGCAGGTAGGTGGCGGTGGTGCCCTCGAACGCGGCGAACCGGCTGAGGACCAGCTTCTCGCCGATGCGGGCCGACTCGGCCTCGATCAGCGCGGCGACGGTCCGGCCGTTGTCCTCGGTGGCCAGCAGCGCCTCGGCGTCGGCCGGCTTGCTCTGCAGGCCGATCTCGAGCAGCCGCTCGGCCAGCGCGACGAAGTCGGCGTTCTTGGCGACGAAGTCCGTCTCGCAGTCGAGCTCGAGCAGCGCGCCGTCCTTGCTGACGACGACGCCGTTGGTCGTCGAGCGCTCCAGGCGCTTGCCGACGTCCTTGGCGCCCTTGACGCGCAGCAGCTCGACGGCCTTGTCGTAGTCGCCGTCGGCCTCGGTCAGGGCCTTCTTGCAGTCCATCATGCCGGCGCCGGTGGCGTCGCGGAGACGCTTGACGTCGGCTGCGGTGAACTCAGCCATGTCACTTCCTCTGGGTGTGTCGAATCTGCGGGAACCGCGGCAGCGCCGCCCCTGCCGCCCGTGCGGCAGGGACGGCGGGCTGTCGATCAGACCTCGGGGGTCTCCTTGCCACCGGTGGTGGCGGGCACGCCCTCGACCGGGGCGACCTCGCCGGCGGTGGCGTCGGCCGGCTGGGCCGGGGTCTCGGGCAGCGGCGTGGCGGCGGCCTGCTCGTCGGCGGTGCCGCCGGTCAGCAGCTCGCGCTCCCAGTCGGCCAGCGGCTCGCCGGCGCCGACGGCCTCCTCGCCGGCCTCGCGGCCGGCGTTGGCCTGCGCGGCCGACCGGGCCATGAGGCCCTCGGCGACGGCGTCGGCGATGACGCGGGTCAGCACCGTGATGCTGCGGATCGCGTCGTCGTTGCCGGGGATCTTGTAGTCGACCTCGTCGGGGTCGCAGTTGGTGTCGAGGATTGCGACGACCGGGATGTTGAGCTTGCGGGCCTCGCCGACGGCGATGTGCTCCTTCTTGGTGTCCACGATCCAGATGGCGCTGGGCACCTTCTGCATGTCGCGGATACCGCCGAGGGAGCGGTCGAGCTTGGCCTTCTCGCGGCTGAGGACCAGCTGCTCCTTCTTGGAGAGGCTGACCAGCACACCGGTCTGCTCCATGTCCTCGATCTCCTTGAGACGCTGGAGACGCTTGTGCACGGTCTGGAAGTTGGTGAGCATGCCGCCCAGCCAGCGCTGGTTGACGTAGGGCATCCCGACGCGCTGCGCCTGCTCGGCGACGACCTCCTGCGCCTGGCGCTTCGTGCCGACGAACAGGATCGAGCCGCCGTGGGCCACGGTCTGCTTGACGAACTCGTAGGCCGAGTCGATGTACCCGAGCGTCTGCTGCAGGTCGATAATGTAGATGCCGTTGCGCTCGGTGAAGATGAAGCGCTTCATCTTCGGGTTCCAGCGACGGGTCTGGTGCCCGAAGTGGACGCCGCTGTCGAGCAGCTGCTTCATGCTGACGACTGCCATATCGCAGCCTCTCTGCTTCCGCGCGCGACCGGGGCCGCGCGGATTCCGGTTGTCGCGGGCACCGGGTGGTGCACCGCCCTGGCGTCCTGCGGCGCCACTCACCCGGCTGGGCCGGGACCGAGGAGGCGAGCGCCCCGCCGATCGGCGGGAAGAGGACGCGCGAAGTCGACCCGCTCGCACGGGCCGCACCGGACAGCATACGCGTCCACAGGCAGCCGCCATCCCGCCGGTCGGCGGGCCGCCCGCGTGGCAGGCTGCCCCTCCCGGACCGGCCGCTCGGGCCGACGAGGAGAGGAGTCGTCCGTGACGGATGCGCCGGCGGACGCGGCAACGTGGCAGCGCTCCCCCCAGCAACTGAGGCGGCTCTCGCTGCTGGTCGGCCTCTCCGTGATGTCCGCCGCCGCGGGGGCGTTGTGGCTGAGCGACCTCGACGTGCTGGCGCGGGCGCTGGAGCGTCTGATGCCGACGGGGGCCGGCCAGGTCCTGGGCGCCGCCGCGCTCCCGCTGCTCGCGGCGCTCCTCGCCGTGGCCGGTGAACGACGGCCGGCGCAGGGACGCTCCTACCCGGAGTGGCTGAAGGGGCTGGCCGTCGGCCCCGCGCTGGCCATGCTGCTGCTCGCGGCGCCCCCGGGGCGCAACGATCCAGGCTCGGTGGTGCGCGATGCCGTGCCGGTGTTCGTCACCTGCACATGGGTGGGGCTCGCGGTGCTGGCTGCCGGCTGGTTCGCCACCGTGCTGCGCCGGAGCCACCGCGAGGCAGAGGCTCTCCGCTTGGGCCGGCCGGATTTGGTGCCGCCGCCCGAGCCGCACGCCGGCGCACGCGCGATCCTGGTCCGCGTCGCGGTGGCCTACGCCGTGGCACTCTGCGTGGTGGCCGCGGTCCTCGCGCTCGGGTAGGTCAGCGGCCGTCCACAGCCGGCCCGGGCGTCCACAGTTCCCGGCCGGCCCTCTCGCGGGACGCGGCCCGCGACGAGCATCAGGGGATGCCGCTCCGAGCCCGTCCGCTCGCCGCCCTGCTCCTCGGTCTGGTGGTGCTGGCGGGCGTCGCCCCTGCGACGGCGGCGCCGACCACCGCCGTCGCGCCCCGCCCGGAGGCGCCCTGGAGCGCTCCGCTTCCTGGCGATCCGGTGGTGACCCGCCCGTTCGACCCACCACCGCACCCGTACGGGCCCGGGCACCGCGGGGTCGACCTGGCGGCGGCCGCCGGCTCCCCGGTGCTGGCGGCCGGCGAGGGTGTCGTCGTCTTCGCCGGGATGGTCGCCGGACGGCCGGTGGTCAGCGTCGACCACCCCGGCGGGTTGCGGACGACGTACGAACCGGTGACGCCGTCGGTGGGCGCCGGCCGGGCCGTCATCCGGGGCGATCCGCTGGGCGTGCTGGATGCCGGCCACGGCGGGTGCCCGGTCGCCGCCTGCCTGCACTGGGGAGCGCGCCGCGGCGAGGTCTACCTCGACCCGATGACGCTGCTCCGGCCCTCACGGGTGCGGCTGCTTCCCCTCGCCGGGGATGCCGACGATGCACCACACCGAGCCAGCATCCCGTGACAGGCCGTACGCACCGTTCGTGCGGGGATCCTGGGCGACCCGGCACCCCGGCGCTACCGTCCAGGTGTGCGATTCCGACGCAAGCGAGCCGCGAAGCCGGGCTCCGGCGAGCCCACCGGTGTCGAGCAGGCCGGTGCCGGGACGACCGGCGTGGAGCCGGTCGAGGGCGGGCCGGTCGAGGGCGGGCCGGTCGAGGGCGGGCCGGTCGAGGGCGGGCCGGTCGAGGCCCAGGCGGCCGAAGCCGCGCCGGTCGAGGCCCAGGCGGCCGAGACCGCGCCGGTCGAGGGCGAGCAGGACGCCGACCAGGGGCTGGGCGGCCTGCGCCGGGTGATCGACGAATTCGGCTGGGCGGTGCTGCACGGTGGCGGCACCCCGGGCGAGCCGCGCTACTCCTACACGGTGGGGTTGTCCGCGTGGCAGCACCCCGAGGTCGTCGTGGTGGGGCTCCCCTTCCCCGCCGCCGAGAAGTACCTGAACCTCGTGGGCGAGGCCGTCCGTGCCGGTGCCCGGTTCGCGCCGGGTACCGCCACGACGGCGCTGACCGACGAGGACTCACCCGTGGTCTTCCTCCGCGTCGAGGACACCGCACGCCTCGCCGTGGTCGAGGAGCTCCACGGCACCGTGGACGCCCTGCAGCTCATCTGGCCGGACTCCGCCGGCCGGCTGCCCTGGCAGGAGGGGCACCGCAACCCCCCGGGCACGCAGCCGCTACTGGGTCCCCTCCCGGGCGACCAGCCGACCGGCGGCTGAGCCGCCTCCCCCGACGAGGCCTGGTACGCGACGTCAGGCGATGTCGGCGAGCTTGGTGCGCAGGTGCAGGACCGCCTTGGTGTGCAGCTGGCAGATCCGGCTCTCGGTCACCCCCAGCACGCGGCCGATGTCGGCGAGCGTCAGGCCCTCGAAGTAGTAGAGCGAGACGACGACCTTCTCCCGCTCGGGCAGCTGCTCGACGGCGCGGGCCAGGAGCTGCCGGGCCTCGCCGTGCTCGGCCATCGCCTGCGGGTCCAGCGCGCTGGGGTCCTGCAGGGTGTCCCCGAGGCGCGGGGAACCGCCCTCGTCGTCGGTCAGCAGCTCGTCGAGGGCGACGACGTTGACCAGCGACAGCTGACCCAGGAACTTCCGGATGTCCTCGACGTCCATCTCCATGGCGTCGGCGACCTCTTCGTCGGTCGGCGTCCGGTGCAGCTTGCTCTCCAGCTCCGCGACGGTGCGCTCGAAAGCGCGTGCCTTGACGCGCACCGACCGCGGGATCCAGTCGGTGTTGCGCAGCTCGTCGATGATCGCGCCGCGGATGCGCGCCATGGCATAGCTCTCGAACTTCACCTCACGGGTGGGCTCGTAGCGGGTGATGGCGTCGATGAGCCCGAACGTGCCGTAGGAGATGAGGTCGGCCTGCTCGACGTGCGCGGGCAGACCGCTGCCCACCCGGCCGGCGACGTACTTCACCAGCGGCGCGTAGTGGAGGATCAACCGGTCGCGCAGGCCGGCGTCCCGGCCCTCGACGTACCGCGCCCACAGGTCGGCCAGCAGGGCATCGGCGTCCTCGCCGGACCCGCCGATGCGGTGGATGGTTGCCTCAGACACGGTCGCGCTCCTCGGTCGTGCTGCGCGGGCACCGTCCGTGGTCCCGCGTGGTCCTGACTGCCGCCGCAGGTCCCGCCACCCGGCCGCGCGCCTCAGGCACGGGGGTGCGCCTGGGCGTGGACCGCACGGAGCCGCTCGACCGTCACGTGCGTGTAGATCTGTGTCGTCGCGAGGCTAGCGTGGCCGAGCAGCTCCTGTACGGAACGCAGGTCCGCGCCGCCCTCGAGGACGTGCGTGGCGGCGGAGTGCCGCAACCCGTGCGGGCCGATGTCCGGGGCGCCCGGGACGTCGGTCGTCGCCGCGTGCACCGTGCGGCGGGCCTCGCGCGCGTCGAGCCGGCCACCTCGCAGGCCCAGCAGCAGCGCGGGCCCCGAGTCCGGGCGGGCCAGGGCCGGCCGCCCGCGGGTCAGCCACGCCTCCAGCGCCCGCTCGGCGGGCACGCCGTAGGGCACGCTGCGCTCCTTGCGTCCCTTGCCCAGGACGCGCAGCAGCCGTCGTCCGCGGTCGACGTCGTCGACGTCCAGGCCCACGAGCTCGCTCACCCGGATGCCGCTGGCGTAGAGCAGCTCCAGCACCACCGCGTCCCGGAGGCGCACCGGCTCCTCGGCTCCCGCCGCCGTCTCCACCAGCGCCCGCGCCTGCTCGGGCGCCAGCACGTCGGGCAGGGTGCGGTGCGCCTTGGGGCTCACCAGGCGCTGACCGACGTCCTCGGGCGTGAGCGCGGTCCGGCGCAGCCAGGCGGTGAACGACCGCGCGGCCGAGGCGTGCCGGGCAGTCGTCGACCGGCTGTGCCCGCGGGTCCGGCCCTGGGCGAGCCAGCTGCGCAGGGTGGCGAGATCGAGGTCGTGCGGCTGGGTGCCGCTGCGCCGGGCCAGGTGGTCCAGCAGCCGCGCGACGTCGCCGACGTAGCTGCGGACGGTGTTCGCCGACAGGTCCCGCTGCCCGGTCAGGTGCTCCTCGTAGCCGGCCAGCGCCTCGGCCAGCGCGGGCGGCAGCCCGGCGCGGACCTCGTCGGTGCTGGGGGTGGCCACGGGGGCACCGTCCGTCGGCTCCGGCCGCCGGTCAAGCCGCCGCGCCGGGTGGCTTGGGCGGCGGGGCCAACCGCCAGCCGGTGCCCGTCCACTCGACGAGCTGGGCCAGCTCCAGCGACGGCAGCACCCGGAGCACGTCCAGGACGTCGCACCCCGCGCTCCTCGCGAGCCGCTCGGGGCTGACGCCGGTGCGCACCGGGCAGGCGTCGAGCACGCGGGCGGCGACGTCGGAGAGCCCGTCGCGGGGCGAGCCCGGGCGCTCGATCGGCGGGGCGAGGTCGTCGCCGATGCGGCCGACGGCCTCGATGACCTGGGCCGCGGTCGTCACCAGGACGGCGCCGACGTGCTCGTCGCGCAGCAACTCGTGGCAGCCCACGGACAGCGCGCTGGTCACCGGTCCCGGCACCACCATGACCGGGCGGCCGAGCTTCTGCGCGCGGTGCGCCGTGGCCTGCGCGCCCGACCGGGCAGCTGCCTCCACGACCACCGTCCCCCGCGTCAGGGCCGCGATGAGGCGGTTGCGGACGAGGAAGCGGTGCCGCAGCGGGGCGCAGCCGGGCGGCCACTCGCTCACCAGCAGGCCGTCCTCCGCGATCCGGTGGAACAGGGCACCGTTGCCGGCCGGGTAGGAGCGGTCCACGCCGCAGGCGAGCACCGCGATGGTCGGCGCCTCCGCTGCCAGCGCCCCGCGGTGGGCGGCCCCGTCGATGCCGAAGGCGCCCCCGGAGACGACGGTCCAGCCCCGCTCGCCGAGCTGGTGACCCAGCTCCCCGGCCACGTGCTCGCCGTAGGCGCTGGACGCGCGGGCACCCACCACGGCGACCGAGCGCTCCGTCAGCTCGTCGAGACGGGCCGGCCCCCGCACCCACAGCGCCATCGGGGGGACCAGCGCCTGCGTGCGCTTGCTCTGGTCCCTCCGCACGAGCGGTTCGTCGGCGACCGCGACCGTCAGCGCGTGCAGCTGGTACGCGGGCCACTCGCCGTCCTCGGGCACCACCAGCCGGGCGCCGCAGGCCTCGGCGCGGCGGAGGTCGGGGAGGGTGGCATCCTCCGCCACCCGTGCACCGACCAGCGACCGGATGCCGGCCGGCGCGCTCCCCGCCCGCAGCCGCCGCACGGCCTCGACCGGGCCGACCTCCTCGACGTAGCGCCAGAGGTCGACGGTGCCCGGTTCCACCGCGCGGCTCAGCCACGCCCGCGCCCGGCGCACCCCCGGGTGCACCGCGCCGGCCCCCCGCGGCGCCGCTGCGGCGTCCTCCAGGTCCTCCTCGAGAGTGGTCATGCCGCGGCCCGCTGCAGCCGCATGCCGAGGGCCTCGGCGACGTCGTCGGCACACGGCACGGTCCGGCCGGCCAGGTCGGCGACGGTCCACGCCACGCGCACCACCCGGTCGAACCCGCGCACCGAGATCGACCCGCGCTCCAGCGCCCGCTCCGCCAGCCGGAGCGACGCGCGCGGGACGGCGAACCGGTCGCGCAGCAGGCGACCCGGCACCTCGCTGTTGAGGGAGAGACCGGTGCCGGCCAGCCGAGCCCCCGCCACCGCCCGTGCCCGCGCCACCCGGGCGGCGACCACGGCGGTGGACTCCGGGGCCGGGAGCCCGTCGAGCCAGGCCGCCCGGGTGACCGGCGGTAGCTCGACCCGCAGGTCCACCCGGTCCAGCAGCGGCCCGGACAGCCGCGCCTGGTAGCGCCGCCGCTCCAGCGGGCTGCAGGTGCAGGCGGTGTCGCCTGCGGCGGTCGCGCACGGGCAGGGGTTCGCGGCCAGCACGAGCTGCGCCCGGCACGGGAACGTTGCGGCACCCGCGGCCCGCTGGATTGTGACCTGGCCCCGCTCCAGCGGCTGGCGGAGGGTGTCGAGCACGGCCCGGGGGAACTCGGGCGCCTCGTCGAGGAAGAGCACGCCGCGGTGGGCCCGGCAGAGCGCGCCGGGCCGGATCTGGCCCGAGCCGCCGCCGATCAGCGCGGCCATGGTCGCCGAGTGGTGCGGCGCCTCGAAGGTCGGCCGGGTGACCAGCGGCGCCTCGGGCGGCAGGGTGCCCGCGACGGAGTGGATGGCGGTGACCTCGAGCGCCGCCTCGTCGTCCAGCGGTGGCAGCAGCCCGGGGAGCCGCTCGGCGAGCATCGTCTTCCCTGCCCCGGGCGGTCCGGCGAGGTAGAGGTGGTGCCCACCGGCGGCGGCGATCTCCACCGCCCGGCGGCCTGCGGCCTGCCCGACGACGTCCCCGAGCTCGGGGACCGGCGGGAGGGCCGGCTCGGCTCCTCGGAGGTGCGCGGTCAGCCGCTCCGCGCCTCTCAGGTGGGCGACGAGCTGGGTGAGGGTGGCGACGGCGAGCACCTCGACCCGGTCGACCAGGGCGGCCTCGGCCGCGTTGGCCGCCGGGACGACGACCTGGCCGTGCCCGGCCCGCGCCGCGGCGAGCACCGCGGGCAGGACACCGCGGATCGCCCGCACCGAGCCGTCCAGCCCGAGCTCCCCCAGGAGCACCAGCCGGTCGACGGCCGCCTCGGGCACCGCTCCCGCGGCGGCCAGCACGGCGGCGGCCAGGGCGAGGTCGAAGCCGCTCCCCTGCTTGGGCATCGACGCCGGCGAGAGACCGATGGTCACGCGGCGGACGGGGAACTCCCCGCCGGCGTTGGCGATCGCGGCGCGCACCCGGTCGACCGACTGGCGGACCACGGCGTCGGGCAACCCGACGAGCACCACACCGGGCAGCCCGGCGGCGATGTCCACCTCCACCTCCACCATGGCGCCGCGGACGCCGGCGAGCCCGACCGACCACGTGCGGGCGAGCGTCACGAGAACGCCCCCCGCAGGTGCGTGACGACCGCCGGGCGCTCCGGGTGCACGAGCACGCCCACCACGTCGAAGCGCACCACCGGTGCGTGGTCGTCGTGCGCGGCCAGCCAGCGCTGCGCCAGCACCCGGATCCGCCGCCGCTTGGCGGGCGTGACCGCCTCCACGGGGTGGCCGTAGCCGGTTCCCCTCCGCGTCTTCACCTCGCAGAAGACGAGGGCGTCGCCGTCCCGCGCGACGAGGTCGAGCTCGCCCTCGCGGCAGCGCCAGTTGCGGTCGAGGACGCGCAGGCCGGCGTCGGTCAGGTAGGCGACGGCGATGCGTTCACCGCGGGCGCCGAGTTCGGTGGTGGGAGGCACCCCCCGACCGTGCCGCCGCGGATCCGGCCGGCCCAGCCCCGGTGGCGATCTGTGGACGGCGCCGGGGCGTGTGGACGGCTACGGCAGCCGGGGCCCGTCCGGCAGCTCGAGGTCGGGCTTGTCGAGCTCCTCGACGTTGACGTCCTTGAACGTCAGCACCCGCACGTTGCGCACGAAGCGGGCGGGCCGGTACATGTCCCACACCCAGGCGTCGGAGAGCTTCAGCTCGAAGAAGACCTCTCCCCCGGCCTCGCGCACCTGCAGGTCCACGGAGTTGGCCAGGTAGAACCGGCGCTCGGTCTCCACCACGTAGGTGAACTGCCGGACGATGTCCCGGTACTCGCGATAGAGCTGCAGCTCCATCTCGGTCTCGTACTTCTCGAGGTCTTCGGTGCTCATCGGTCCTCGGTGCTCGTCAGGGCGAAGGACACAGGGCGCATGGGCCCATCATCGACCATGACGCCGGAACCGGTCAGGTGGGTGGTCCGCGCGGCGTGCGCGTCGCGGGCACTGCGCACGTTGACGAAGCGCATCCGGTGCTCGGGGCAGGGCCCGTGGCGCTCCAGCGCGGCGGTGTGCACGTCGGTGATGTAGCCCTTGTGGCCGGCGAAGTCGTACTCCGGCCAGCGTTCGTGCAGCTCGCACATGATGCGGTCGCGCGTCACCTTGGCCAGCACCGAGGCGGCGGCGACGCAGGCGGCCACCCGGTCCCCCTTCCACACGGCCAGCCCCGGGCGGGCGAGCCCGGGCACCGGGAAGCCGTCGGTCAGCACGTAGTCCGGGCCGGGGTCGAGCGTGCAGACCGCGCGGCGCAGCGCTTCGATGTTCGTGACGTGCATGCCCCGGGCGTCGAGGTCCTCCACGGGCAGGACGACGACCGACCACGCCACCGCCCGGTCGACGATCTCGTCGTACGCGCGCTCCCGGGCGGCCGCGGTGAGCAGCTTGGAATCGGCCAGCCCCGGCACCCGGCCCCGGCGTCCGGCGGGGAGGATGCAGGCCGCGGCGACCAGCGGGCCGGCGCAGGCACCGCGCCCGGCTTCGTCGGCTCCGGCGATCGCCTCGAACCCCCGCCGGCGCAGCGCGCGCTCCATGTCCCAGAGCGCGTCGGGCCGGTCATCGGCGAGGGTGCGCCGGACGCGGAGCGCCGGCGTGGAACGGGTGGAGGTGGGACGAGCGGCCATCGCCGCACGACAGTACGACGGCGCTGTGACAGCACGACCGCCCCCCGGACGCCCCGCAGGCCGGCTCCCGGGAACGGGAACCGGCCTGCGGAGCCGACGGAGGATCGGGTCAGAGGTCGGCGATCGCCTCGGGCGACTCGGCCGGCGCCGGGTGCACGCCGCAGCCGCAGCCGGGGGTGCGGTTGGACAGGACCAGGGAGACCGCGTGCGCCCGGTCACGGGCACCCAGCTTGCGCAGGATGGCCTTGACGTGGGACTTGACGGTGTCCTCGCTGATGAAGAGGTTGTGGCCGATCTGCCGGTTCGACTGGCCCTGGAGCAGCTCGTCGAGGACGTCCTGCTCGCGGCGGGTCAGCGGCACCTCGGGGGTGAACGGCTTGGCCGCGGGCACCGCGGAGGGCTCCACCCGGCGGATCTGCGGGTCGACGACGGTGCGCCCGGCGCGGGCCGCCAGGATCGCCCAGCCGAGCAGCGTCGGGGACGTGTTGATCATGAGGTAGCCGCGGATGCCGGCGGCCAGGGCCTCGTTGACCACGGCCGGGTCCTCCGAGGTGGCCAGCGCGACGATCGCGACCCGGGGGAAGCGGCGCCGCAGGTCGCGGCAGGCGTTCAGCGTGGCCGCCCGGCCGGAGCCCAGCTCCACCACGACGGCGTCGGGGCGGGCGGTCTCGACCAGCGTGAGGGCCCGCCGCAGCTCGCCGGGGGTGCCGACCGCCTGCATGCCGGCGGTCTCGTTGATCATGCTCACCAGCCCCCGGCGCAGGACGGGCGCGTCGGCGAGGAGGAGCACGCGGGTGATGCCGCGCGCGGTGCTCGCCATGGGTGCAGACACAACTGACTCCGTTTCACTTCCGGGAAGGTGCAATCACTCCATCGGAAGGGTGAAACGGTTGCTTGAATGCTTTTCCAGCAATTCTTTCCGCACTTTTCCGCACCATTGGCGGCGCACGTCCGGATCACTCCGGTAACGGCTCGACCATCACCGCGAGGGCGGGACCTCCCGCGACCGCCGGCGTCGGCGCCAGGCGGTGATCGGCACCGCGCCGGCCAGCCCGACCGCGTAGGGCAGCACCGCCACCGCACCGACCGGGCTCACCGCACCCGCGGGAGCGACCGGCGGCACGGCCCCGCTCGCCTCGACGCCCTGGATGTCCGGTGAGTCCAGCAGCCCGAACCGGTCCAGCGGCCACACGATGACCGCGGCCTTGCCGATGACGTCGTCGACGCCGATGGTGCCCGCGTACTGGTCACCCACGTGCGAGCGGGAGTCCGCCGACGCCGACCGGTGGTCACCCATCACCCACAGCCGCCCCTCGGGCACCGTCACCGGGCCGAACGGCCGGGTCTCGATGGGCGTGTCCTCGAAGATGTAGGGCTCCTCGAGCGGTTCGCCGTCGACGGTGACCCGGCCCTCGATGTCGCAGCACTGCACGGTCTGGCCCTCGGTGGCGATGACGCGCTTGACGAAGTCGTCCTCGCTCGGCGGTGCGACGCCGATCGTGCGGCCCAGCCACAGCAGCGCGCCGGTGAACCAGTTGTCCGGCTCCTCGACCCTGATCTCCGGCGTCCAGGTGTCGGGGCCGCGGAAGACGACGATGTCGCCGGGCTCGGGCTCGCCGAACCAGTAGGGCACCTTGTTGACCAGCACCCGGTCGCCGGTGCACCCGGTGCAGCCGTGCAGCGTCTGCTCCATCGAGCCGGACGGGATGAAGAACGCCTGCACGAAGAACGTCTTGACGACGAGGGCGAGCACGAAGGCGATCAGCAGCAGGACGGGCAGCTCGCGCAGCAGCGAGCCCTTCTTCGCGTCGTCCTTCCGGCGCCGCCGTGTGGCGTCGGCCGCCGGCGCGGCTCCCGTGGTGTCGTCGGGTTCGTCGGGTTCGCCCGGGACGACGTCGGCGGGCCCCCCGGGCCGGTCGCTGCTCATCAGGAGCCAGCGTACGGCGCGGGAGACCCGCCGAGTTCCAGCCGGTCGGGCCGGCTGCAGGCGTGTCCTCGGGGAGAGGTCAGCGCGCGACGGTCTCGCGCTTCTCCTTGATCTTGGCGGCCTTGCCGCGCAGCTCGCGGAGGTAGTACAGCTTGGCGCGGCGCACGTCACCGCGGGTCAGCACCTCGATCTTCTCGACGACCGGGGTGTGCACCGGGAAGGTGCGCTCGACCCCGACACCGAAGCTGACCTTGCGCACGGTGAAGGTCTCGCGGATGCCCCCGCCCTGACGGCGGATGACGACGCCCTGGAAGACCTGGATGCGCGAGCGGTTGCCCTCGATGACGCGGACGTGCACCTTGACGGTGTCACCCGGGCGGAACGAGGGGATGTCGTCGCGCAACGAGTCGGCGTCGAGTGCGTCCAGGGTGTTCATCTCGGCAGTCCTCAGTCTCAGGTGGCTCGTTCTCGGTTCGGACAGCGGAACGCCCCGGCTGTCCGATCCGGGGAGCTGCGGCTCCGGTGCGGAGCTCCCGACAGCCCGGCCGTCGGTCAGCAGCGACTCTCTACTGTGCCACATCGTCAGGCGACGATGCGCGGCGGCCCCGTCCACGGTCCCGCCCGCAGCTCCGCCACCAGCGCCGGGAGATCGGCCGGGACGAGAGCCCCGCCCGCCGCCAGCTCGCCCGTCGACCACCACCGGTGCGGCTCGTCGGCGAGCAGCTCCAGCTCGGTCAGCGCGCCGGGGACCACGTCGTGGACGACGTCGCGCAGCACGAAGAACGTCTCGCGGGTGTCGAAGACCTGCTCGCCGAACGGCCCGACGTGCCTGCGCAGCCACACCGGGCCCTCGAGTGCGGCGGGCTCGACGCGCAGCCCGATCTCCTCGGCCAGCTTCCGGACGGCGGCCGCGCGGAGCGTCTCGCCGTCCTCCACTCCCCCGCCGGGCGTGTACCAGAACAGCACCTCACCGGGCGGCACGGAGGGGTCGGGCAGCCGGGCGCCGAGCAGCAGCACCCGGCCGTCCGGGTCGAGGACGACGACGCGCGCCGTCGTCCGCTGGACCGGCCGCTCACCCACCGGCCGGCGCCGCCCGCTCCGCGTCGGTGAGCGAGCCCTCGGGCAGGGCGGCCAGCAGGTCGGGACGGCGGGCGGCGGTGCGGCGCAGCGACTCGGCCCGCCGCCAGCGCGCGATCGCCGCGTGGTCGCCCGACAGCAGCACCGGCGGCACCTCGTGGCCCCGCCAGTTGGCCGGACGCGTGTAGGAGGGGCCCTCGAGCAGCCCGTCGGCGTGCGAGTCGAGCTCGGCGGACTCCCGGTTGCCGAGCACACCGGGGATGAGCCGGGTGACGGCCTCGGTCATCACCAGCACGGCGGACTCCCCGCCGGCGAGCACGTAGTCGCCGATGGAGACCTCGGAGACCGGTCCGGCGCCGGCCGCCCAGTCGGCGACGCGCTGGTCGATGCCTTCGTAGCGGCCGCAGGCGAACACCAGCCCGGGCTCGGACGCCCACTCCACCGCCATCGCGTGGGTGAACGGCCGGCCCGCGGGGGTCGGGACCACCAGCCGGGTGCCGGGCGGGCGGACGGCGTCGAGCGCGCGCCCCCACGGCTCGGGCTTCATGACCATGCCGGGGCCGCCGCCGTAGGGAGCGTCGTCGACGGTGCGGTGCACGTCGTCGGTCCACTGGCGCAGGTCGTGCACGCCGACGGTGACCAGGCCGCGCTCGATGGCCTTGCCCAGCAGCGACTGCCGCAGCGGCGCCAGGTACTCCGGGAAGATCGTGACGACGTCGATCCGGAAACTCACAGGTCGAGCAGCCCCTCGGGCGGGTCGACGACGACGAAGCCGCCGGCGACGTCGACGGTCGGCACGATCGCCGTGACGAACGGGATCAGCGCGTCCCCGCCCTCCGCGCGGCGGACGACCAGCAGGTCCTGCGCCTCGTGGCGGACGGCGGTGACCTCGCCGAGCACCGTGCCGTCGGGGAGCCGGGCGGCCAGGCCGACGAGCTGGTGGTCGTAGTAGGACTCGGGGTCGTCGAGCTCGGGGAGGTCGGCGACCCGGACCAGGAGCAGGGTGTTGCGCAACTCGTCGACGGCCTCGCGGACGTCGTAGACGGCGCCGTCCGGCGCGGCGAGCTGGAGCAGCAGGGTTCCGCTGTGCCACCGCCGGTCAACGACGGTCAGCGGGCCGCGCTCGGCCGGCTCGGTCAGCAGCACCGTCCCCGGGGCGAAGCGCCCCTCGGGGTCGTCGGTGCGCACCTCGACGGTGGCCAGACCACGGACACCGTGGGGTCGGCCGATGCGGCCGACCACCACGGTGTCGGTGGGTTCGTTCTCGGTGCTCAAAGGAGCGGGTGCTCAGCGCCCGTCGGTGTCGACGACGTCGACCCGCAGGCCCCGTCCGCCGACCCCGGTCATCACCTGGCGCAGCGCCTTGGCGGTGCGCCCGCCGCGGCCGATGACCTTGCCGAGGTCGTCCGGGTGGACGCGGACCTCGAGGGTCTTGCCGCGGCGGTTGGTGAGCAGGTCGACGGTGACGTCGTCGGGGTTGTCGACGATGCCCCTGACCAGGTGCTCGAGCGCTTCTTCGAGCACGTCTTACCCGGCCGGCGTCTCGGCCGGAGCAGCCTCGGCCGCGGGAGCCTCGGCGGCGTCCGCCTTGGGAGCCTCGGCCTTGGGGGCGGCCTTCTTCTTCGGGGTGGTGGCGCCGGCGGCCGGCTCCTCGCCCATGCCCGCGCGGACGGCCTCCTCGTAGAGGGCCTTCTTGTCCGGCTTCGGGGCGGCGACCTTCATGGGCGGCGGCGCGGCCTCGCCCTTGAACTTCTGCCAGTCACCGGTCACTCGGAAGATGGCGGCGACGGCCTCGGTCGGCTGCGCGCCGACACCCAGCCAGTACTGCGCCCGCTCGCTGTCGACCTCGATGAAGGAGGGGTCCTCCTTCGGGTGGTACTTGCCGATCGTCTCGATCGAGCGGCCGTCCCGCTTGGTGCGGGCGTCGGCGACGACGATGCGGTAGTACGGGGCGCGCATCTTGCCCAGGCGCATGAGCTTGATCTTGGTGGCCACGGTGTGTGGTGTTCTCCTCGAACGCGTTTCGGGTGCTCGCCGGGCGACGTGTGGGGGTACGCCGGGGCGGAGCCAGGGACACGCACGTCACCGGTGAGAGGGCCGCCGACGCCGTGTTCGACCGACCATGATGCCAGACGGCCGGATGGGGCAGGCACGCAGCCGGGTCGGCCCCGGCGACCACCCCGACCGCAGCCGCCGGTCGCCGTCCTCCCCCACCGCGGCGCGTCCTCCCTCACCGCACACCGTGAGGGAGGACGCTCGATGATCAGGTTCCCTGATCGTGGCGGCGGTCAGGGGCGGACGGCGGCCAGCACGCGGGATGCGGCGTCGGCCACGGGGATCTCCTCGCGCTCACCCGTAACGCGATCGCGCAGCTCCAGGACGCCCTCGGCCAGGCCGCGCCCCACGGTGACGATCGTCGGCATCCCGAGCAGCTCGGCGTCCTTGAACTTCACGCCGGGGCTCACCTTCGGCCGGTCGTCGTAGAGCACGGTGAGGCCGGCGGCGACCAGTTCGGCGGCGAGGGACTCGCCGGCCTCGAAGATGGCGGCGTCCTTGCCGGTGGCCACGATGTGCACGTCGGCCGGGGCGACCTCGCGCGGCCAGACCAGCCCGAGCTCGTCGTGGGTGGACTCGGCGATGGCGGCGACGGCGCGGGAGACGCCGATGCCGTAGGAGCCCATCGTGACGGTGACGAGCTTGCCGTTCTCGTCGAGGACCTTGAGCTCCAGCGCCTCGGCGTACTTGCGGCCCAGCTGGAAGATGTGGCCGATCTCCACGCCGCGGGCGAGCTCCAGCGGGCCGGAGCCGTCGGGCGCGGGGTCGCCGGCGAGCACCTCGGCGGCCTCGATGACGCCGTCCCAGGTGAAGTCCCGCCCGGCGACCAGGTCGAACACGTGCTTGCCGGGCTCGTTGGCACCGGTGATCCAACGGGTGCCGGTGACCACGCGCGGGTCGACCAGGTAGCGGATCCCCGACTCGCTCTCGCTGCCGAGCGCCTGTGGGCCGATGTAGCCCCTGACCAGCGCCGGGTGCTTGTCGAACTCGGTGAACGGCTCCACCTCGGCCGGGGCGAGCTGCGCCTCCAGCCGCTTGGCGTCGACGTCGCGGTCGCCGGGGATGCCGATGACCAGCGGCTCGCGGGTGCCGTCGGGGTGCACCAGCGTGACGACGACGTTCTTGAGCGTCGAGGCCGCGGTGTAGCCGGCGTCGGGGAACATCTGCTGGGCGACGGCGACGAGCGTCTCGATGGTCGGGGTGTCGGGGGTGTCCTCGACGTGCGCCTCGGGCAGGCCCTCCAGCGGGATCTCGTCGGGGACGACGGTGGTGACCGCCTCGACGTTGGCCGCGTAGCCGCCGGCCGAGCGGACGAAAGTGTCCTCCCCGATCTCGGTCGGGTGCAGGAACTCCTCGCTCTTCGAGCCACCCATGGCGCCCGACATCGCCGAGACGATGGCGTACTCCAGGCCGAGCCGGTCGAAGATCCGGATGTAGGCGTCCCGGTGTGCGGCGTAGGACGTGTCCAGCCCGGCGTCGTCGACGTCGAAGGAGTAGCTGTCCTTCATCGTGAACTCGCGGCCGCGCAGCAACCCGGCCCGGGGCCGCGCCTCGTCCCGGAACTTGGTCTGGATCTGGTAGAGCGAGAGCGGCAGGTCCTTGTACGACGAGTACAGGTCCTTCACCAGGAGCGTGAACATCTCCTCGTGCGTGGGACCGAGCAGGTGGTCCACGCCGCGGCGGTCCTTGAGCCGGAAGAGGTTGTCGCCGTACTCGGTCCAGCGACCGGTGGCCTCGTAGGGCTCCTTGGGCAGCAGCGAGGGGAAGTGCACCTCCTGCGCGCCCATCGCATCCATCTCCTCGCGGATGATGCGCTCGACGTTGCGGAACACGCGGAAGCCCAGCGGCAGCCAGGTGAACCCGCCAGGCGCGGCCCGCCGGATGTAGCCGGCCCGCGCGAGCAGGCGGTGACTGGCGACCTCGGCGTCGGCCGGGTCGTCCCGAAGGGTCCGCAGGAACAGGGTCGACATCCGCAACAGCACGGGAGCAGTCTCCCAGGCAGGGCGAACACCTTCTCCAGAGCCCTCCGCCGACGGTCGGCCGCGCACCAACGGCGATTCCGTCACGCAGTCCGCATGTCCTAGCTAGTTGTGTCAAGATCAACTGGGCTACTACTTCGCAGCTGACTCCCCATCCGGCATCGCTCGTGGAGTCATTCGGGTCTAGCCGACAACTTTGTGGCCTACGGCCTTCAGCAGTTCACCAAGCCACACCATGTGATACGCGATTACGTCGTCGGGCTCGTTGACCAGGGATTCGATCTGCTGAAGACACTCGCTCAGTTGCCCCAAAGTCAGGTCGCCGGGCGGTTGGTCAATGTTGTAAAGCTCGTCCGCCGGGACGGACCAAAAGTAGTCATGCTCGATGTAGACACTGTCCCCCACGGTTTGGCGAACATGCTCAGCCACAAGAGCGAGAGCCTCTTCAAGTACGCGCATCGAGATAGTGGTCATTTTAGTTGTAGCCTCCGCGCCGCTGATAGATTTGCCTACGCCATTCCCGCATCTCGCCCCGGATGTGGTTGACGCGAGTGGAGACGATCGCCTGGCGCCTGGCCTCGTTGTTACCCGCACGAGACAGGTGCCCACGATTATCGTAACGTCCGGGGTTTGCCCTATAGTCTCGAAGCTTCAGTGTGTGCTCGTATACTCTGCTGTCCAAGCTGTTGATGCTGCGTTGTCGCGGCGTAGTTGCCGCACGCCGCATTGTTTCTGAACGGGTAGCGAACTGTGCGGCTGCTCGTTGAGTCGCTGTACGGGCGGCCTGTCGCGCTGCGAGATGGCCGCCCACACGGATCACTATGGCCGCGACGAGGAACCAAACAGCTCGACCGTCGAGGTCAACCTTGTTGATCGGATCGCCAACGGAGTACTCGTATGCGTTCGCGCTGCCGCCCTCAATGGGATCGACGGTGAGGAAGCGGCCGAGCGTGGGTGCGTAGAGGCGGACGCCCATCAGGGTGAGGCCGCCGATGGTGCTGGCGTCGCGTTGGTGGGTACCGAGCCAGCCGTAGCGGTTCTGGCTGGTGCCGGCGGCCGGCTTGGCCCACGGCAGGCCGTATTCGGTGGTCTCGGTCACCCGCAGATCCACCGGCGTCTCCGCGCCGGCGGGCACGGTGGCGGCGATGTCGCCGTGCAGGTTGGCCAGCTGCAACGTCACCTCCGCCCCGGCGGTGCCGTTCTTGGTCACCACCGCGGCCAGCCCACCGAAGGAAGCGATGTTGCGGGTGTAGCTGTTGTCCGGCTCCCGCACCACATCCGGGTTGTCGTCGTCGCCGCTGTAGAGGCTGGTCGTGCGGCGCGCGCCCGGGGCGGCGGTGTCGGTGTCGGTGCGCACCACCCGTCGCGCCGCGGCGTCCAGATCGAACGCCGTCGTCCGCCCGCCCTGGGCCATGCCCGCCACCAGGTCATCGACGTAGTAGTCGATCGCCACGTCCCCGCCGCCGTCGACGGTGTCCACCGACGGCAGCACCCGGGTGCGGCCCAGCGCGTCATACCGCAACGAGCTCCGCGTGCCGTCGACCTTCAGCCGATCCGCGCTGTCGTAGCCGTAGGAGGCCGACGCCGCCACCGTCGCCGGACAGGTCCCGACCGGCGCCCCCGCGGTCACGCTCTGGGTCAGCGCCGTGCGATTGCTGTTGACGTCGAAGGTGTACCGGCGGGTGCAGGAGGCACCGGTCGGCTGACCATTCGCCTGGAGCGCGGCCCAGTCCGTCGCCGAGACCAGCCGGCCCAGGTTGTCGTAGCCGTACCGGTTGGTCCGCGTCAGCCCTGTCACCGCCACGGTCTGGTAGGAGTCAACCTGGTCGAAGCCGTTGATCGTGGCCGCCGACTTCAACCACTCGCTCGTGCTGCCATCGGCGGCGGTCTTCACGTACGTCAGGCGCACCGCGTCCCCGGCGGCATCGCGCACCGTCGTCGCACTCAACCCGCCCGGGAGCTCCTCCCGCACCAGGCTCCCGTCGGTTCCGTACCGGGCGGTGAACTCACCGACACCAGAGATGGTCAGGCTGGTCGGCAGGCTCCCCCGCTCACCGCCGCCGTCGTAGCCGATGGTGCGGGTGCCGTGCTCGTTGGCCACCTGCACCAACCGGCCCACCGAGTCATAGGACTGCGTCGTGACCAGCCCACTGCCATCGGTGTAGGACACCAACCGGCCATAGCCGTCATACGCCCGCCCGATCGCACCGGTGCCCTCCGCCGCACTCCCGACCACCGCCCCGTCCGCACCGACCAGGCGGGTCTCGTCGACCAGACCGGCATCGGTGTAGGTGGTCTCCACCTGCGGCCGAAGCTGGCCCACCTCCGTCCCGGTACCGGTCATGCCACTGCGCCGGGCACGACCCACCGCGTCGTACGCGGTATCCGCGGTCCCGGTGACGCCGGCACCGGTCTCCACCACCCGCGTGACGTTGCCGTACACGTCGTAACCGGTCACGTGCGTGGTGGGCAGCGCGAACCCGGCGTCCGGTGCGCCGCCGGGGCGGCTCTTGCACAGCCAGCCGGCCCATTCCGCCCTGGCGCAACCCGGCTCGGTGCTGTTGGCCGAGTAGTAGACCTTGACCGTCGTCGCCGCGGTGGTGGTGCTGGTGCCACCGGCAGGCAGCGTGCTGGAGACGGTGCGCCCCTGCTCGTCGAGCACCTGCCGGGTCACCACCTCAGCCGCGCCGCCACCGGGGTCGATCCGGGTAGCCGTCGGCGTGCCGAACTTCCACGCGTTCGGCGTGCCGTACTCCAGCACCGTCACACGGCTGCGGCCGTCCAGCGCCGGCAGCGCCGGGTCGGTGCCGGTGGAGCCCGCCGGCAACCCGGTGTGGATCTCGACCGCGTCCACGGTGGTGCGGACAGGCAGGTGGCGGGTCGCCCCGGGGGTGGGGTGCCCGGCCTCCTGACCCGTGTCGTAGACGGTGGTGGTGCGCGTGCGGGCGCTGACCTGACGGTCACCGGCGGCGACGGTGACCGGGCGGGCGGGCTGGTAGCTGCGCAGCAGGTCCAGTCCGTCGGCGGAGTAGCTGTTGACGGTGTCCAGCAGCTTGGCCTGGGTCGCCTCAGCGGCTGCGTCGGCACCGGCGGCGAGGGCGCGGTCACGGTTGCCCGCAGACAGCTCCCGGACGACGTTCCCCCGGCCCTCGGCGTCGTATTCCGTGGTGGCGATCCGCCAGGCCGGCGCCTCGTCCGCCCCGGTGTCCTGATCGATGGTCCCGCCGAAGTTGGCCGTGTTGGTGACCCGGCCGTTGACGTCCAGCGCCAACAGCTGGGCGCCACGCCACTGCGCCGCGGTCGGTGCACTGTCGGGCACCACGTCCGGCCCGAAGACGGCGGTCATGTCGGTGGGCGCAGCCGCCTGGCCCCAGCGCTTCACCTCCGCTGCGGTGAGCGTCGGCAGGGCGCTGTTGCTGCCGTCCAGCGGCAGGCCGTAGCGCACGCGCTGGTGCGCTGGGAAGCCAGGCCGTCGGGTCCCTCATCCAGCGTGGCCGACACCAGGCGGGGCAGCTGCCGGTCGTCGAACCCCAGCGTCCAGGTCGCCGTGCCACCGACCGGCGTGATCGTCTCCAGCCGCCCGTCGGTCCGGTAGGTGTAGGTCACCTGCTGGCCGGTGCGGGGGTCGGTGACCGACGCGAGCCACCCGTCGCTGTCGTAGCCGTAGCGCGCCATGGTGATCGTCCGCGCCGCGACGGGGGTGCTCCCGGTGACCAGCTCACCAGCTGCGGCCGCCGCGCCGTGCGCCCACAGCCGCACCTCCTGCAGCCGCTCGGCGCCTCCCGTGCCGGTGTAGACGAACTCGAGCGCTCGGCAGCCGGCCGGCTGTGCGGACGTCGTCGGGTCCGGGCAGGCTGCCCCGGCGTCGGTCGGCGCCAGCAGCAGCCGCGGGTTGCCCGCGGCCGTGTAGGCGACGGTGGTCAGGGCGGGAGCGAGGTCGGTACTGCCCGCCTTGCCGCGGATCGCCTCCACCTTGGTCACCCGGAACAGGCCGCCGTCGCGATGCCCGTGCCCGCCGTCCGCACGGGTGAAGGTGACCTTGTCCCCGTCCAGGTCGGTGAGCACGTAGCTGCTCGCCGTCCCCGTCGCCCCGGGGACGAAGGTGAGGGTCGCTCCCTCGGTGCTGGCCTCCCCCTCGGCGACGTAGGTGTTCACGTCAGCAGCGCTCGACGACTTCCGGACGAAGGGCAGCTGGGTGCCGTCGCCGCGGGTGATGAGCACCGTCTCGGTGCGGTCGACGAGGCTCAGGTAGTCGGCACCTGCCTCATCGACGGCGAGCGACATCCGCCAACCCGGGCCCAGGGGCCCGGCCCGGTTCGGGTCGTTGCTGGCGAAACTGCGGGTGGCAGCCAGCCCCCCGTGCGGGGCGCTGACCTCGACATCGCGGCCCACGACCGCGTAGGCGCCGGTCAGCAGGCCGACGGTTCCCGGGCCCACGTCGGAGGTGGCGTTCGCGCCGGTGAGGCCGGCCCGGTCGACGGTGATCTGGGTGACGCCTGTACAGCGCTCGCCGGTGGTGCCGGTCAGCCGGAAGCAGGCGCGCACCTGCATCAGCCCATCGACCGAAATGCTCGAGGTGGCATGCCACTGGTAGCGGGCCGACACCTTGCCGCCGTCCCATCCGTGACCGGCAACCAGGTGCCGACGACGGCGCCGCCCTCGGGCAGTCGCAACGCCACAGGATCCACGTTGATCCAGCCATCCGAGGGGTTGAGGCTGTACGAGCGCCACTGGAACCGCACACCGTCATAGGAGCTTCCGCCGGGTCGGATCTTCGCGGTGGCCTGCAACTCGGTGCGCGCCTGGGTGACCCGCTGGAACTGCGTGGGGCGCGTGAGTGCACCGGCGCCGACGGTCGTGGTGTTCGACCGCTCGTCCCGGACGATGTTGCCGCCCTCGAACTGCTGCCGCGTGCCGCCCGCCACCTGCGCAGGGTCGGTGGTCGGAAATCCCAGCCAGCCGTACTCGTAACCCATGTCGGCCCACGTCGCTCGGATCGGTCCGGTGACCGGATGCGCCCCGTGAGCCGGCGTCCAGTAGATCGACCCGCCCTGGAAGTGGTTGAAGCACCCCCCATCCCGAGCGCCACAGTTCTGGTCGGTCGTGGGGTAGCCGAGCACAGAGTTCTCGAATTTCATCTCTGCGTACTTCTGCCAGATCCCACCGGTTACTGCGCGGGCACCGGTCGCTGCTGACCAGAGGATGGACCCGCCCTGGAAGTGGTTGTAGCACCCCCCGTCACGGCCGCCGCAGATCTGATCGGTCGAGGGATAACCGAGAGCCGAGTACTCCCAGCCGATGGCCGCGTACTTCTCCCGGATGCCGCCGGCCACCATGTGCGCACCCGTGGCAGCTGACCAGTAGACGGATCCGCCCTGGAAGTGGTTGAAGCACCCCCCATCCCGCGCACCGCAGTTCTGGTCAGTCGTGGGATATCCGAGAGCCGAGTACTCCCAGCCCAGGGCTGCATACTTCTGCCGGATAGCGCCGGCCACCACGTGGGCGCCGGTCGTCGACGTCCAGTAGATCGATCCACCTTGGAAGTGGTTGAAGCACCCCCCATCGCGGGCACCGCAGTTCTGACTGGTCGCGGGCATCCCCAGGGGGCCTTCTGGGCCACCGGATGAGTAGTACTTGTCCCGGATGGCACCGCACACCAGGACTCCGTTGTACTGATCGCAGTTTCCGTCATAGGCGAAGGTCAGCGTGGGCACGTTGCCGCCGGCGTTGCCGGAGTGGAACTTCTTCCACCCGAGACTGTCGGTCTCGCTGCCGGCCGTGACCGCCAGCGGCATCATCCAGTCGGTGTCGTTGCGGGCGTCCGCGTAGTGCTGCACCCACCCGGTCATGTCGAAGTTGACCCAGGCGTCCGGGCACGCGGAGCTGTACCCACTGGCAACGTTCGCGTTGGCGAGGATTCCCTCCGGCCGCCAGTCGATCCACGGCTGGCTGTTCCAGGTCACGGTGGCGGGGTCGAACCATCCCGCGTTGCGGATGTCGACCCAGCGTGGTGTGCACGAGAACGAGTGGTGCTCCCACAGGGACAAGGTCGCCGACTGGACGACCCGCTCGAACGCCGGCGAGGCATCGAACACGAGCAGTGATCGGTTGACCTGACCGCCGCCGTTGTAGGTGCCGACCAGCAGTTCGGTCGCCCCACCCTGAGGCGTGTTCGCGATGTTGCGCTGGACGAACGTGTCTCCGAGCAAGCCGAGCGCCTGCGTCGGGTCGATGGTCACGGGGTAGACCGTGTCGGGCGCCAGGAGAAACGCTTCGTCAGGACCCAGGACGAGCGTGGCGTCCACCCCCCGTTCGGTGGTTTCCGCGAGCTCGAGCCCGACTGGGCGAACCGTGGCCGGCTCGTCACTCTGGGCGTTTCGTCCGCGCATCCCACATGACGGGAGCGGCCGCCGTACCGAGCACCTTGCCGCCGTCCTCGAGGACGAGCTCACCGCCTTCGCCCTCGACCACGTCGGCGCCATTCGCAGCCATCGGGAACCTCAGCTCGCGCAGCGCCGAGAACGTCTCTGCATCGGGCCGCTGCCGCACCACCACGTGCTGCTCGAATCCCATCCTGATCGCGGACAGCACCAGGTCGACATGCGGCATGACGTCCCGGTAGGTCGCCATGTTGCCGTCGAGCTCGGGCTTGGGTAGTCGGCCGTTCCAGTCGAGACGGAGGGTGGCGGACTCGCCGTCACTGAGGCGAACCATGGGCTGCGTACCGCCGGCAGAGAACGTGATCTCCCCCGTCACCGCGATCGGCTGGACCCCGTCCTCGGTGAACTCCAAGGTCGTGTCGACGTCCACCCACTCGCCGTCGACCTTGGTCCGGACCGGCCCGGCGGCGCTCTGCACGGTCACGGTTCCGTCCGGCTGAGCGAAGCTGATCGAGGTCTCCGTCGTCTCCGACACCAGCTCCACAGGTTCTCCGGTGCGCTCCGCCTGCCGCCGTGCGGCCGTGAGCTCGTCGAGGTCCCGCGTCTTCCAGCGCCCTTCCGGCACGTCTGGCAGGTCGGGAAGCGCGGGCGGAAGCTCCTCGACCGCCCCGACAGCCGGGGCAGGCGCAGGCGCCTCGGCTACGGACGGAACCGGGACGGAATCATCGGAGATGCCCTCGAAGGCACTGCTCGGCAGCGCTGTGTCGGCCTGCGGCGCCGCGTACGCCGGCACCCCGTCCACCACCGTGAAGCCGAGCACCGCCGCCGTGAGCAGACCGATCGCCCCTCGGCTGCGCCGAGGAACGACGGGCGCAGCTGCACGACGGACCCTCACGAAAACCTCCGAGGCATTGCGAGCGATGAGCTCGCACAAACTCGCAGGTCAACGGCTCGAACTCGGCCGATCGGTCGGCATGTGACACGACGTGACGAGATCGTTACGCAGTAGGTTGGTGATCCCGGCAATCAGCACGCTGTGCCTCGTAGGCGCAGGTCAGGCAGGTGGCCATCCGGTCGGGCACGGCGGCGGCTCCCCGGCTACCGATCGAGGTGTCGGCCGGACGCCGCCTTCCCGGGTCGAAGCGGTCAGGCAGGCTCGGGCACCCCGCCGGGGTCGCCACCGGGGTCGTCGGGCGAGGGCTCGACCGGCGCGGGCGGCAGCGTGTCGGGGGTGTCGGGCAGCAGCTCGCCCGGGTCGTCGGGCACGGGCTCGCCGGGGTCGAGCGGGCCGTCGGGCTCCGGGAGTGGGGTGACCATGCGACGAGTCAACAGCGCCGGCGCCCGGACGGCACCTCGCAGCCGCTCCCCGGCTCGCTCGACCTCGCTACGATCGGGCCGGTCAGAGGCGCATCCGCACCCCCGCCGCGGGGCCGACCGGCGTGAGCGAGGAACCAGTGGGCCGAGACCGCGACCAGCAGGGCCCCCGGCCGCTCCCTCCGCGCCTCGACCCGCGGGCCGGCGGGCGCCCGCGTGCCCGAACCGGGTCGAGCGCCGCCGGCCTGCGCGAGCGGGACGGCCGCCGGCGGCTCGTGGTCGGCAGCCGGGTCGTCGCCGGGCTGCTCTCGGTGCTGCTCCTCGCGGGCTCCGGCTGGGGCTGGTACCTCGGCCAGGTCGCCGACGCGACGGTGAACCGCACCGACGCCATCCCCGCCGAGGGCAACGACGGCGACGGCGAGGCGATGAACCTCCTGCTGGTTGGCAACGACAGCCGTAGCAACCTGACCGAGGAGCAGCTCGCCGAGCTCAACGCCGGCACCGACTCGGGCATCAACACCGACACGATCATCCTGGTGCACGTGCCCGCCGACGGGTCGCGCGCCTCGTTCGTCTCCTTCCCGCGCGACTCCTGGGTCGAGATCCCGGGCTACGGCGAGGACAAGCTCAACGCCGCCTACGCCTACGGCTACACGGACGCGGACGCCGAGAGCGAGGCCGCGCGCGAGGCGGCCGGCGCGCAGCTGCTGGTGCGGACGATCAGCCGGCTCACCGGGCTGCAGATCGACCACTACGCCGAGGTCGACCTGCTCGGCTTCTTCGAGCTGTCCAGCGTCGTCGGCGGTGTCGAGGTCAACCTCTGCGAAGCCGTCGACGACCGCGAGTGGTCCGGCGCCTTCTTCCCCGCCGGCCCGCAGACGATCAGCGGCGCGGACGCGCTGAAGTTCGTCCGCCAGCGGCACGGACTGCCCGGGGGCGACTTCGACCGCATCGTCCGCCAGCAGGTCTTCATCGCCGGCGTGCTGCGCAAGATGCTCTCCGAGGACGTGCTGCTCGACCTCGGCAAGCAGCGCGAGCTGGTGCAGGCCGCCGCGGAGTCCCTCACGGTGGACGAGGACCTGAACCTGCTGCAGCTGGCCGAGCAGATGCAGTCGGTGACCACGGGCAGCATCGAGTTCCAGACCGTGCCCAACCTCGGGATCGACCGGGAGGGCGACGCGTCGATCGTCCGGCTCGAGGACGAGGCCACCCTGCGCCAGTTCTTCTCGCAGCTCTCCACCGAGCCCGAGCCCGCGCCGGAGGACGCCGCCCCACCGGAGGCCGCCGACCCCGCTGACGTCTCCGTGGCCGTCTTCAACGGCTCGGGCACGAGCGGGCTGGCCGCCTCGGCCCAGGACGAGCTCGAGGCCGGCGGCTTCCCCATCGTCTCCACCGGCAACGCCGACAGCTCCGACTACGAGCGGACCGAGATCCGGCACGCCGCGGGTGACGAGGCCCTGGCCGCCGCGCTCGCCGCCGTCGTCCCCGGCGCCGTCGTCGGGATCGTCGACGACGCCGCACCGGGCACCGTGCAGCTCGTCCTGGGCTCGGACTTCAACGGCATCGGTCAGGCCGTGGACGCCCCGCCGCCGGCGGCACCGGCCGAGGGCGAGGACGCCCGCACCGCCGCCGACACCGGCTGCATCAACTGACCCGACCCGGCCGGGCGGCCGTCAGAAGAGGCGGGCGGCCGTCAGGAGAAGCGGACCGCCGTCAGAGGAAGCCCGAGGCGGCGTTCACGACGAGGAACCAGGTGGACAGCGCCGCCACCAGCGCGCCCGACGCCAGCACGCCTCCGCGCAGCAGCGGGGAGATGCGCCCCCGAGGTGCCTTGAGCACCCAGTTGACCGCCGCGAGGGCCAGGATCAGCGCCGTCAGGGCCAGGAACGAGAGCGCCTGCACCTCAGCGCCCGCCTGACGGGACGACGGAGGGACGGCTGCCCACGGTCACGGCCCGGTTCAGGCGACGACGCGGCCGCGCAGGACGGTGCGCTCCGGTCGCTGCAGCGCGTCGAGGTCGGCGCGGGGGTCGGTCTCGTAGACGACGACGTCGGCCGTCGCCCCCTCCTCGATGCCGCGCAGGCCCAACCACTCCCGGGCCTTCCACGAACCCGCGGCCAGCGCCGCCTCGGCCGGGATGCCGGCCTGGCAGAGCGCGCGGATCTCGTCGGCGATGACGCCGTGGTCGATCCCGCCGCCGGCGTCGGTGCCGGCGAACACCGGCACCCCCGCCTCGAACGCGGCCCGCACCACGGCGCCGGAGTTCGCGTACAACCGCCGCATCGTGCTCGCGTAGGTGGGGAACTTCTTCTCCCCCGCTGCGGCGAAGCCCGGGAAGTTCTCCACGTTGACCAGCGTGGGGACGACGGCGGTGCCGCGGCGGGCCATCTCGCCGATGAGCTCCTCGGTCAGCCCGGTGCCGTGCTCGATGCAGTCGATACCGGCCTCGATCAGCGCGGGCAGCGCGTCGGTGCCGAAGGTGTGCGCGGTGACCCGGGCGCCCTCCTCGTGCGCGGCGGCGATCGCCGCGGCGACGACGTCGGCCGGCCACTCGGGTGCGAGGTCGCCGACCGAGCGGTCGATCCAGTCGCCCACCAGCTTCACCCACCCGTCGCCGCGTCGGGCCTGGACGCGGGTCTGCTCGACCAGGTCCTCGGGCTCGATCTCGACTCCGAGCCCGGGGATGTAGCGGCGGGTGCGGGCGATGTGCCGCCCGGCGCGGATGATCGTCGGCAGCTCCGGGTCGCCGTCGAGCTCGCGGGTGTCGACCGGCGAACCGCAGTCGCGCAGCGCGAGCACCCCTGCGTCGCGCTCGGTCAGGGCCTGCTGCCGTGCGTGGGCGAGGTCCTCGACGTGCCCGCCGCCGCGGGCGATGCCGACGTGGCAGTGCGCGTCGACCAGGCCGGGCAGCAGCCAGCCCCCACGGCTGACCGTCTCCGCGCCGGGCACCGGGTCGAAGGTGAACCGCCCATCGCGCACCCAGACGTCGCGGTGCTCCCCCTCGGGCAGCACCACACCGGACAGGTGGAGGGCGTGGGCGGTCACCGCCCGTTGCCGTCCTTGAACTGGTCGAAGTTCAGCTTGGTGAGGTCGGGCAGGCCCTGACCGGGCGGGAGGCCCGGCATGCCGGCGCCGCCGAAGGGGTTGGCCCCGCCCGGGAAGCCCGCGCCCGGCGGCAGTCCGGGGGCACCGGCGGGACGGCGGGCCGGGCCACCCTTGCCCTTCCCCTTCTTGCCCTTGCCCTTCTTGGATTGCGCCTGCATCTGCCGGCCGCGGGCCTTCTTCGACATGGGGCCCATGCCCTGCAGGCCCATGCTGCCGGCCATCTGGCCCATCATCTTCTGCGCCTGCGCGAAGCGCTCCAGCAGCTGGTTCACCTCGGTGACGCTGACCCCGGAGCCGTTGGCGATGCGCACCCGGCGGGACGCGTTGATGATCTTCGAGTTGACCCGCTCCTGCGGCGTCATCGACCGGATGATCGCCGCGGTGCGGTCCAGGTCCCGGTCGTCGACCTGCTTGAGCTGCTCCTTCATCTGGCCCGCGCCCGGGAGCATGCCCAGCAGGTTGGCGATGGGGCCCATCTTGCGGATCGCCATCATCTGCTCGAGGAAGTCCTCGAGCGTGAAGCCCTCGCGCGAGGTGAGCTTGCCGGCCATCTTCTCGGCCTGGTCGGCGTCGAAGGCCTGCTCGGCCTGCTCGATGAGGGTGAGCACGTCGCCCATCCCGAGGATGCGCGAGGCCATCCGCTCGGGGTGGAAGACGTCGAAGTCGGTGAGCTTCTCGCCGGTGGAGGCGAACATGATCGGCTGGCCGGTCACGTACCGCACCGAGAGCGCCGCACCACCGCGGGCGTCGCCGTCGAGCTTGGTCAGGACGACACCGCTGAAGCCGACGCCCTCCTGGAAGGCCTGCGCGGTCGTCACCGCGTCCTGGCCGATCATCGCGTCGACGACGAACAGCGTCTCGTCCGGCCGGACGGCGTCGCGGATGTCGGCGGCCTGCTGCATCAGCTCGGCGTCGATGCCCAGCCGGCCGGCGGTGTCGACGACGACGACGTCGTGCATCGTGCGGCGGGCGTGGTCGATGGAGTCGCGGGCCACCTGCACCGGGTTGCCGACGCCGTTGCCCGGCTCGGTCGCGAAGACGTCGACGCCGGCCTGCCCGGCCACGATCGACAGCTGGTTGACCGCGTTCGGGCGCTGCAGGTCGGCGGCCACCAGCAGCGGGGTGTGCCCCTGCGACTTCAGCCAGCGGCCGAGCTTGCCGGCGAGGGTGGTCTTACCGGCACCCTGCAGACCGGCCAGCATGATGACCGTCGGCGAGGTCTTGGCCAGCCGGATGCGGCGGGTCTCGCCGCCGAGGATCTGGACGAGCTCCTCGTTGACGATCTTGATGACCTGCTGCGCCGGGTTCAGCGCCTGGGAGACCTCCGCGCCGCGGGCGCGCTCCTTGACCGCGGTAATGAAGGCCCGCACCGCCGGCAGCGCGACGTCGGCCTCGAGCAGCGCGATGCGGATCTCGCGCGCCGTCGCGTCGATGTCGGCGTCGGACAGCCGGCCCTTGCCGCGCAGGCCGGTGAACACCTTGTCCAGGCGGTCGGAGAGGGTCTCGAACACAGCACGTCCTCAGCAGTCACGGGCGCGGGCTCGCCGCGCCACTCGGCTCCCAGCCTAACGAGGGCGCGCCGGGGGCGTTCAGGCCGCGCGGGCGGAGCCGGCCTCGATGCGCACGACGACCGCACCCCCGGTGGCGATCGCGGTACCGCAGTCGGCGCAGGCCCACTCGGGGCACTCGCCGCCCTCCTCGGTGTGGCCGTCGACGCACGGCGGCTGCACGAAGTCCCGGTCGTCCCCGCAGGACGGGCAGGGCCAGTGGCGGCTGTCCACGAGCAGGCTCCTCTCGGCCGATGGGACCGGTCCGTCCCGATCGCCCCGACCGTCGCACGGACCTCCGACAGAACCGCGTAGCTCAGGACGGCGTGTCGGTCCCCACCGCCACCGCCGGACCACGCGTGGCCGCGATCAGCGCCGCGTCGACCCGCGCGCGCTGCCCCGGGTCCACCGGGGAACCCGAGGGGTTCGCGACGTAGAAGCAGTCGACCGCGTCGGCCCCGAGCGTCTCGATGCGGGCCGACGTGACGCCCAGCCCTTCCGCCGCGATGGCCGCGGTGAGCCGGTAGAGCAGCCCCGCCCGGTCCCCCGCCCGCACCTCGACGATGCCGGTGGCCCGCCCGCTGACCTCGTGGTTGTGCCACGAGATGCGCGGCGGCGCCGACCGCGTCCCCTGGCGGTAGTCGGCCTCCCGCTGGCGCAGCCGTTCCGCCAGCCGCAGCGTGCCCTCGAGCGCGGCCCGCACGCCGTCGGCGAGGATCTCGGGCACCGGGGCCCGGCCGAACCGGGGCCGCACCGAGTAGACGCCGGTCGCGTACCCGTCGGCCACGGTCATCTTCGCCGCCCGCACGTCGAGCTGGTTGAGCGCGAGCACGCCCGCGCAGGTGCTGAGCAGGCCGGGCCGGTCGGGGGCCCCGACGGTCACCTGCTGGCCGTCGGCCACGTCCTCGATGGCGACGGTCACGCCCCGCGTCGCGCCGGGGAGGCCGGGCACCTGCACCGTGGCCTGCGCGCGCGTGGCCGGGTGCAGCACGGGTTCGGACGCCAGCAGCGGGGTGCCGCCGAGCTCGGCCTGCACCCGGGCGACCAGCGCCGCCACCAGGTGGGCCTTCCAGGGCGACCAGGCGGACGCGCTCGTCGCCGCGCCGTCGGCCTGGGCCAGCGCGTGCAGGAGCTGCAGCACCGAGGGGTCGCGCCCGATGGTGGCGGCCACCCGCTCGATGGTGGCGGGGTCGTCGATGTCCCGCCGGATCGCGGTCGCGGGCAGGAGGAGGTGGTGGCGCACGAGGGTGCCCAGCGTGGCGACGTCGGCCTCGGCGAAGCCCATGCGCACGCCGATCGCGGCCGCGATCGGCTCCCCCACCACGCTGTGGTCGCCGGGCCAGCCCTTGCCGATGTCGTGCAGCAGCGAGGCGACCAGCAGCAGGTCGGGCCGGTCGACGTCGCGGGTCAGCTCGGACGCGGCGGCCGCGGCCTCGATGAGGTGCCGGTCGACGGTGAACCGGTGCCAGGGGTGGCGCTGCGGCAGCGAGCGGACCCGGTCCCACTCCGGCAGCAGACGGGCCAGCAACCCCTCCTGGTCCAGCTGCTCCAGCACCGGCACCGACGACCGGCCGCTGGCCAGGACCCGGAGGAAGGACCACCGGGCCTCGGCCGGCCAGGGCACGGGCATTGGCGGGCTGTGCACCGCGAGCACCTTGAGCGTGTACGGCGAGAGCAGCAGGTCGGCCCGGGCCGCGGCCGCCGCGGCCCGCAGCACCAGCCCGGGGTCGGCGGCGGGGCGGGCGTCCCGCGCGAGGACCACCTCGTCCCCCTGCCGGACGACGCCCTCGGCCAGCGGCTCGCGGCGCACCCGGCGGTAGCGGCCGCGGGGGCGGCGGACCAGACCCGCCTCCACCCGCCGCCAGGTCTCGTCGGCGACGAAGGCCAGCCGGCGCCCGGCCAGGCTGACCTCGCGCAGCAGCACGTCCTCGTCGGCCAGACCGAGCGCGGCCGCGATCGCCCGCTGCTCCTGGCGCACCAGGACGTCGGCGGCCCGCCCCGACCGCCGGCGCAGCTCGTCGCGCACGTCGAGCAGGAACGCGTAGGACTGCTCCACCTCGGCGGCGGGCTCGTCGGCGAGCTGGGCGGCGGCCGCCGCGCGCAGCACCTGCCCCTCGCGCAGGCCGCCGTAGGCCTCCTTGAGGTCGGGTTCCAGCAGGAAGGCCAGCTCGCCGAGCCGGCGGGCGCGGTCGCGGCGCAGGTCGCGCAGCTGGGGCAGCAGCCGGGACGCCGCCTGCCGCCAGTTGACCAGCGTCGCCGTCCGCAGCCGGGCGGCGAGCTCGGCGTCCCCGGCCACCAGCCGGGCGTCGAGGAGCCCGAGGCCGGCCTTGACGTCGGTGGAGGCGACCGCGACGGCGTCGGCGACCGAGCGCACCGAGTGGTCCAGCCGCAGGCCGGCGTCCCAGACGGGGTACCAGAGCGCGTCGGCGACGGCGGCGACCTCCGGCCGGTCCTCGTGCACCAGGACCAGGTCCAGGTCCCCGTGCGGGGGCAGCTCGCGCCGGCCGAGGCTGCCGACCGCGACCAGGGCCAGGCCGTCGGTGCCCGTGCGGGGCGGCGGGCCACCCCGCCGGGCCCGGGCCGGCGGGGTGCCCGCGACGGCGTCGGCCAGCAGCCCGGCGAGCCACCGGTCCAGGGCCTCGACCCGCTCCGCGCGGGGCAGCCCCGG
Source organism: Blastococcus carthaginiensis (assembly GCF_030731085.1). Classification (NCBI taxonomy): domain Bacteria; kingdom Bacillati; phylum Actinomycetota; class Actinomycetes; order Geodermatophilales; family Geodermatophilaceae; genus Blastococcus; species Blastococcus carthaginiensis. The sequence continues at coordinate 70,140 of NZ_JASNFN010000011.1, forward strand.
CAGCGCCTCGGTGTCCAGCACGACTCCCCCTCGGTACGGCCCGGATGGACGTCGTCGGCCGGGAGGCGGGCGGTCCCCACCACCCCGGCCGACGGGTGCGCTACGCGCGGGGCACGCGCTCAGAGGGCGTCGTCGCCGCGCTCCCCGGTGCGGACCCGGACGACCTCGTCGATCGTGGTGACCCACACCTTCCCGTCACCGATCTGGCCGGTGGAGGCCGCCTCGACGACGGCGTCCACGACCCGGGCGGCGTCGAGCTCGCCGACGACCACCTCGATGCGGACCTTGGGCACGAAGTCCACCTGGTACTCCGCCCCGCGGTAGACCTCGGTGTGGCCCCGCTGGCGGCCGAAGCCCTGGACCTCGCTGACGGTGAGCCCGGCGATGCCGATCAGCTCGAGGGCGTTCTTGACGTCGTCCAGCTTGAACGGCTTGACGATCGCGGTGACCAGCTTCATGCCAGCGTCCTCTCGGTGTTGCGGGCCTCAGCCCGGGCCTGGCCGGCCAGCGGCGCGGTGGAACCGCTGCTGCCGAGCGAGGCGAGGTCGTAGGCCGACTCGGCGTGCACGACGGTGTCGATGCCGGTGACCTCGTCCTCCTCGGGGATGCGGAAGCCCATCATCTTCTGGATGGCGAACCCGATGACCAGCGTAAGGACGAAGGAGAAGGCGAGGACGACCACCGCCCCCACGACCTGCCGCCACAGCTGGTCGACGCTGCCGCCGAAGAACAGGCTCGCCACGCCGGCGGGGGCGTCGGGGTCGGCGAGGAAGCCGATGGCGACGGTGCCCCAGAGACCGCCGACCAGGTGGACGCCGACGACGTCGAGGGAGTCGTCGTAGCCCAGCCGGTACTTCAGGCCCACCGCCAGCGCACACAGCACGCCGGCAACCGCCCCGACGACGATCGCGCCGACCGGCGAGACGGCCGAGCAGGCGGGGGTGATGGCGACCAGGCCGGCGACGACGCCGGACGCGGCGCCCAACGAGGTGGCGTGGCCGTCGCGGAGCTTCTCGATGACCAGCCAGCCGAGCACCGCCGCGGCGGTGGCGACCAGCGTGTTGACCCAGGCGACAGCGGCGGTGTTGTTCGCGGCGACGGCGGACCCGGCGTTGAAGCCGAACCAGCCGAACCACAGCAGCCCGGCGCCGATCATCACCAGCGGCAGGTTGTGCGGGCGCATCGCGTCGCGGCCGAACCCGCGCCGCTTGCCGAGCACCAGGGCGAGGGCGAGCCCCGCCGCACCGGCGTTGATGTGCACGGCCGTACCGCCGGCGAAGTCGATCGCGGCGAGGTCGTTGGCGATCCAGCCGCCGATCACGTCGTCGACGTCGAAGGCGAACACCCAGTGCGCGACCGGGAAGTAGACGATCGTGGCCCAGATGCCGACGAAGACCATCCACGCGCCGAACCTGGCGCGGTCGGCGATGGCGCCGGAGATCAGCGCGACGGTGATGATGGCGAAGACGGACTGGAAGCCGACGAAGGCCATCGCCGGCAACCCGCCCGCCTCGCTGGTCGTGTCCTCCATGAGGCCGGCGAGTCCGAAGAACTCGGCCGGGTTCCCGATGAGACCGCTGCCCCCGATGCTGTCGCCGAAGGCGATGGAGTAGCCGTAGAGCACCCACAGCACGCTGACGAGGGCCAGAGCGCCGAAGCTCATCATCATCATGTTCAGCACGCTCTTCGCGCGGACCATGCCGCCGTAGAAGAGCGCGAGGCCTGGCGTCATCAGCAGCACGAGGGCGGCGCTGGTGAGGATCCAGGCGGTGTCGCCGGTGTTGACCACGGCAACCTCCTGTGTCGGGTCGTCGGCCGGGCGGCCGGATCGGTGGGCTCGGGCCCTCCGTGCGGGAGGGGCGACGCGGTGCCCACCGTGCCGGGCGCGTGTTTCCGACGACGCCGGCGCCGCGTTTCACGGGCGTGAACTCCTCGCCGCGTGTCCCGCCCCCGCGTTGCGGGCGTGTTGCGCGCCCGCCCGAGGACCCTTCCTCACCCACCGACCGCGGGGATCACCCCTCGCCGACGAGCCCCTCGGCGAACGCCCGCGGCTCGAACGGCGCGAGGTCGTCGGGGCCCTCCCCCAGGCCGATGAGCTTCACCGGGATGCCCAGCTCCTGCTGCACCCGGACGACGATGCCGCCCTTCGCGGTGCCGTCGAGCTTGGTGAGCACCACGCCGGTGACCTCGACCGCCTCGGTGAACATCCGGGCCTGCACGACGCCGTTCTGGCCGGTGGTGGCGTCGAGCACCAGCAGCACCTCGGTGACCGGCGACTGCTTCTCCACGACCCGCTTCACCTTGCCGAGCTCGTCCATCAGCCCCGACTTGGTGTGCAGCCGGCCCGCGGTGTCGACGACGACGGTGTCCACCTCCGCCTCGACGCCGGTGCGCACCGCCTCGAACGCCACGGCAGCGGGGTCCCCGCCCTCGCGGCCGCGGACGGTGAGCACGCCCACCCGCTCGCCCCAGGTCTCCAGCTGGTCGGCGGCGGCCGCCCGGAAGGTGTCGGCCGCGCCCAGGATCACGCTCTTGCCGTCACCGACCAGCACGCGCGCGAGCTTGCCGACGGTGGTGGTCTTGCCGGCGCCGTTGACGCCCACGACCAGCACCACGCCGGGCCGCCCCTCGTGCCGGGAGGTGCCGAGCGACCGGTCGAGGTCGGGCCCGAGCACCGCGGTGAGGTTCTCGACGAGGAGCTCGCGCAGCTCGGCACCGGAGGCGGTGGCCAGCACCATCGACCGGGTGCGCAGCCGCTCCACGATCTGGGTCGTCGCGGAGACGCCCACGTCGGCGGCGAGCAGGGTCTCCTCGACCTCCTCCCAGTCGTCCTCGGTCAGCTTCTCCCGGGCCAGCACGGTGAGCAGGCCGCGGCCCAGCGAGGACTGCGACCGGGCCAGCCGCGACCGCAGCCGCACCAGCCGGCCGGCCGAGGGGGCCGGCTGGTCGAACACCAGCCCCGGCTCGGGCTCGGCCGGGGGCAGCTCGACCGTCGGCGGGGCCTCGGGGACGACCGCGTCGGGCTGGTCCTGCAGGCCCAGGCCGGAGGCGGTGGCGCCCGTCGGCCGCGGCTGCTCGACCGGCGGGGCCGGTGGCCGGGGCCGGGTCAGCGTCGTGCCGCTGGTGGCGTCGTCGTCGAGGCGCGTGGTCCGCCGGCCGCGGCCGACGAGGAGGCTGACACCGAGGATCAGTGCCACGACCAGGATCGCGATCGCGATCAGCACGAATTCCATGCCGCGAGTCTCCCAGTACCCGTCCACCGAGCACCTCCGGCACGACGGGTCCCCGCACGCGGGGGCAGATGCGCCAGGCTGTGCCCATGCCGCCGCCCGCCGCCCCCTCCCCCGCCCTCGTGCTGGGCCCCCTCCTGCGGCACGTGGACCCCGTCTCGGCCACCGTCTGGGTGGAGACCGACCGGCCCTGCGAGGTCGACGTGCTGGGGCGGCGGACCCGCACCTTCTCCGTGGGTGGCCACCACTTCGCCCTGGTCCTCGTGGAGGAGCTGGAGCCGGGCAGCACCACGCCGTACGAGGTGCGGCTCGACGGCGCCCTCGTCTGGCCGCCGGCCGGTTCCGCGTTCCCGCCGAGCCGCATCCGCACGCCCGGGCGGCCCGGGCCTTTCCGGCTCGCCTTCGGCTCCTGCCGGTACGCCAGCGCCCGCACCGTGCAGGACTCCGAGGGCATCCCGCCCGACGCGCTCGACCTGTACGCCCGGCAGCTCGCGGCCCGTCCCGAGGACGAGTGGCCGGACGCTCTCGTCCTCCTCGGCGACCAGGTCTACGCCGACGAGCTGACCGAGCGCAGCCGCGGCCGGCTGACCCGCCGGCGCGACCGCGAGCAGCGGGCCCGGGCGCCGAAGGCGCAGGTCGCGGACTTCGAGGAGTACACCCACCTCTACGTGGAGTCCTGGCGGGACCCGGAGGTGCGCTGGCTGCTCTCCACCATCCCGTCGTCGATGATCTTCGACGACCACGAGATGATCGACGACTGGAACACCTCGGCCGCCTGGCGGCGGAGGATGCACGCCCAGCAGTGGTGGGACGGCCGGATCACCGGCGGGCTGATCAGCTACTGGGTCTACCAGCACCTGGGCAACCTGAGCCCCCAGGAACTGGCCGAGAACAAGGTGTGGCGCGCCGTCCAGGACCTCGTGGACGCCTCGGGCGAGACCCCCGCCGACGCAGAGCCGATCCTCCGCGAGATGGCCGTCCGCGCCGACGCCGACCCCGCGAGCGCGCGCTGGAGCTTTGTGCGGCACTGGGGCGACGCGCGGCTGGTCATGGTCGACAGCCGCGCCGGGCGGGTGCTGGAGGAGACCGGCCGCCGCATGCTGGACGACGACGAGTTCGACTGGGTCGAGGCCGCGATGCGGCAGGCCGCGCGGGACGGCGTCGAGCACCTCGTCGTCGGCACCTCGCTGCCCTGGCTGCTGCCGCACGCCGTCGACTCGCTCGAGCGGTGGAACGCCACGCTGAACCTGCGCCACCACGGCCGCTGGCGGGGCCGGCTGGCCGAACAGGTGCGCCAGCTCGCCGACCTCGAGCACTGGGCGGCCTTCGGGCACTCCTTCGACCGGCTCGGGCGGGCGCTGCTGTCGGTCGCCCGCGGCGAGCACGGCCGGCCCCCGGCGACCGCCCTGGTCCTCTCCGGCGACGTGCACCACGCCTACGCGGCCGAGGTCGTGGAGCCGGGCGGGCTCGCCTCGCGGGTCCACCAGCTCACCGTCTCCCCGCTGCACAACCAGGCGCCGCACCCGATCAAGGTCGCCTTCCGGATCGGCTGGAGCCATCGCGCCCGCCGGCTCACTGAGCGGCTCGCCCGCTGGGTGGGCGCCGACCCGGCCGGCCTGGAGTGGGAGAAGCACGCCGGCCCCTACTTCGGCAACCAGATCGGCGAGCTGGTGCTCGACGGCCGGGAGGCCCGCTTCGTGCTGTCGGTGAGCGAGCGGGGGGCCACCACGCTGAGCCAGGTCGTCGACGCCCCGCTGTCCGGCGCCTGAGAGGGTGGCGGGGTGACGAAGCCGGCCCCCGGTCCCGACCAGCCGCCGATCCCGGTCCGCCTGGTCACCTTCAACATCCACCACGGCGTGGGCGCCGACGCGCGCCACGACCTGCCGCGCCTGGCCACGCTGCTGGCCTCGGTGGACGCCGACGTCATCTGCCTGCAGGAGGTGGACCGGCACTACGGCCCGCGCAGCGAGGACGTCGACCAGGCGCTGCTGCTCTCCCGGGCACTGGACATGCAGCTGGCCTGGGGCCCGGCGATCGACGAGCAGCGGCCGGGGGGGCGCCGGCAGTACGGCAATGCGCTGCTCTCGCGGCTCCCCATCCTGATCAGCGACGTCTACCGGCTCCCCGGGGGCGGTGAGCCGCGCAGCGCGCTGCGGACCATGGTGGAGCTGGACGGCGGCGCGCTGTGGGTCACCGCGACGCACCTGACCACGCGCTCGGCCGAGGAGCGCGGGGCGCAGGTGGCGGCGCTGGCCGCGCTGCACACCGAGTCGATGGAGACCGGCGTGCTGGTCGGCGACTTCAACACCGCCCCCGACGCCCCCGAGCTGGACGCGCTGCGGCAGCGGTTCACCGACGCTTGGCGGCTGGCGCGGGCCCGCGACGACCAGGCCGGCTGGCGGTTCTGGCAGTCCGACGCCGGCCACACCCACCCGGCGCGGTCGCCGCACCGGCGCATCGACCAGGTGTGGGTCTCGCCGGGGGTCGCCGTCGCCGGTGCCCACGTCATCGACGTCGCGGGCGCCTCGGACCACCTGCCGGTCGTAGTCGACCTGGAAGTCCGCTCGGGCGTCTGAGGCATAGGAAGCTTTACCTGTGCTTCCGGGCGCGAAAGCGCAGGTAAAGCTTCCTATGCCCCCGGGGGGGCGGGTCAGGCGGTCTCGAGCTCGCGCAAGCGCTGGCTGATCACGCCGGTGATCCCGTCCCCGCGCATGCTCACCCCGTACAGGGCGTCGGCGATCTCCATCGTCCGCTTCTGGTGCGTGATGATGATCAGCTGCGAGGTCGACCGGAGCTGCTCCACCAGCACCAGCAGCCGGCCGAGGTTGACGTCGTCCAGCGCCGCCTCGACCTCGTCGAGCACGTAGAAAGGCGAGGGCCGGGCGCGGAAGATCGCCACGAGCATCGCCACCGCCGTCAGCGACCGCTCCCCGCCCGAGAGCAGCGAGAGCCGCTTGACCTTCTTGCCCGGCGGCCGCGCCTCCACCTCGACGCCGGTGGTCAGCATGTTCTCCGGGTCGGTGAGCACCAGCCGCCCCGAGCCGCCCGGGAACAGGGTGGCGAAGACCTGCTCGAACTCCCGCGCCACGTCGGCGAACGCCGCGGCGAAGACGTCGTGGATGCGGCCGTCGACCTCGCGGACGACGGTCAGCAGGTCCTTGCGGGTGGTCTTGAGGTCCTCCAGCTGGGTGGCGAGGAAGGTGTGCCGCTCCTCCAGCGCCGCGAACTCCTCCAGCGCCAGCGGGTTCACCTTGCCCAGCGTCGCCAGGTCCCGCTCGGCCCGGGCCACCCGCCGCTCCTGGACGACGCGGTCGTAGGGCACCGGGTCCGGTGCCGGCTCCCCCGCTGCCTCGGCCTCGGCGACCTGCTGCGGCGAGGGAGGCACCGCGGCGGCGGGCCCGTACTCGCCGATCAGCGTGGGCAGGTCGACGCCGAACTCCTCGGCCGCCCGGGTCTCCAGCGACTCGATGCGGTAGCGCTGCTCGGTGCGCGCCACCTCGTCGCGGTGCACCTCGTCGGTGAGCCGGTCGAGCTCCGCGGTCGCCGCGCGCACCCGGCTGCGCACCTCCAGCAGCTCGGCCTCGGCACCGCTGCGCGAGGACGCCAGCGCGTCCCGCTCCGCGGCCGCACGCACCAGCGACCGCTCGAGGGCGGCGGTCGCCACCACGGCGTCCCGCCGCACCCGGTCGGCCACCGCGGCGCCGCGCTCGCGCGCGATCTGGGCCGCAGCGGCCCGCTCGCGGGCCGCCCGCTCCTGCCGGGCCTGCCGGCGCAGCGACTCCGCCCGCCCCTGCAGGGCGCGCGCCCGCTCCTCGGCGGTGCGGACGGCGAGGCGCGCCTCCGTCTCGGCCTGCCGGGCGGCGGCCACCTCGGCGCGCAGCCGGTCGCGCTCCTCGGTCGGCGGCTCCTCCTCGACGGGCGCGGCCTCGGCGTCGGCGAGCTGCTGCTCGAGCCGAGTCAGCGAGCCCTGCGCCTGCTCCAGCGCCTGCTCCGCCCGCACCCGGGCGGCCAGCGAGCGCTCGGCCTCGGAGGCGGCCGACCGCGCCGCGGCACCGAGCTCGGCCAGCGCCGCGGCCTCGGCGGAGCGGGTCCGGTCGGCGGCCTGGCGCGCGGCCAGCGCCTCGTCGACGGCGGCCGACCGCGCCTGGGCGTCCTGCCGTGCGGCGGCCAGCTGGTCGGCGAGCTCGGCCGCCCGTGCCGTCGCGGCCGCCAGCTCGGTCCCGGCCTCGTCCACGCGGGCGCGCAGCTCCAGGTTGGAGGGTGCGTCGGTCTGCCCGCCCAGCGCCCAGTCGGCACCCAGCAGGTCGCCGGTGGCGGTGACCGCCCGCACCCGGGGGTGGGTGCGCACCAGCGCGACGGCAGCGTCCAGGTCGGGCACCAGCGCCACCCGCTCCAGCGCCCGGGCCAGCGCCGGGTGCAGCGCATAGGGGGCCCGCACGGCGTCCAGCGCCCACCGCGCGCCGTCCGGCAGCTCCGGCCAGCCGTCCCGCGGGACCGGCGGCAGGCCCCCGGTCACCAGCAGGCCGGCGCGCCCGCCGTCGGTGCGGGTGAGGTGCTGCAGCGCCGCGGCGGCCTCGGCAACACCGGCGACGACGACGGCCTCGGCCATGCCGCCCAGCGCAGCGGCCACGGCCACCTCGTCACCGGAGGCGACGGCGAGCTGCTCGGTCACCGGCCCGAGCACGCCCGCGAGGCCGGCGCCGAGCACCGCGGCCGCCCCGTCGGCGGGGGTGAGCCCGAGGGCCAGCGCGTCGCGGCGGGCCTGCCAGGAGGCGCGGTCGCGCTCGGCGGCCCGCTCGGCCTCGGCCAGCTCGGTCACCCGCCGGGCGGCGGCGGTGTGCGCGGCGACGGCGTCCTCGTGCGCGGCGACCAGGGCGAGGTCGGTGTCCTCCTGGCCGGCGACCTGCCCCCGCCGGTCGGCCAGCCGCTCGGCGGCGGTCTCGGCGCGGTCGGCGGCCTCGGCGGCAGCGACGCCGAGCCGCTCGATCTCCGCCTCGCCGGCGTGCACCCGGGACCGCGCCGCGGCGACCTGACCGGAGAGCCGGGCCAGCCCCTCGCGGCGGTCGGCCAGCGCTCGGGCGGCGGCGACCCACGCCTTCTCTGCGGCGGCGAGCGCCGTCTCCAGCTCCGCCCGGCCGGCCACGACGGCGGCGAGGCGCTCCCGCTCGGCCGCCAGCCCGTCGGCGAGCTCTGCCTCGGTGGCGGCGACCCGGTCGGCCTCGGCGTCCAGCTGGTCGGGGTCGCGCCCGGTCGCCGCGGAGGGGGCGGCGGCGGAGAGGTGCCGGTGCCGCTCGGCGGCCAGCTGGGCGACGCTGCGGAACCGCTCCCCCAGCGCGGAGAGCCGGTACCAGGTGTCCGAGGCCGCCTGCAGGCGCGGCGCGCTCGCGGCCAGCTCGCTCTCCAGCTCACCCTCCCGCCGGGAGACGAGGGAGAGCTCGCGCTCGACGACGGCGCGCCGCTGCCGGGCCGCGGTCTCGTCGGCGACGTCCCGGTCGAGGGCGTCGCGCAGCTGCACCAGGTCGTCGGCGAGCAGCCGGAGGCGGGCGTCGCGCAGGTCGGCCTGCACGCCGGCCGCGCGGCGGGCAACCTCGGCCTGCCGGCCCAGCGGCTTGAGCTGGCGGCGCAGCTCGGCGGTGAGGTCGGCCAGCCGGTCGAGGTTGGCCTGCATCCCGTCGAGCTTCCGCAGCGCCTTCTCCTTGCGCTTGCGGTGCTTGAGGACGCCCGCGGCCTCCTCGATGAAGGCGCGCCGGTCCTCGGGGCGGCCGGAGAGCACCGCGTCGAGCTGCCCCTGGCCGACGATGACGTGCATCTCGCGGCCGATGCCGGAGTCGCTGAGCAGCTCCTGGACGTCCAGCAGCCGCACCTTGTCGCCGTTGATCTCGTACTCGCTCTCCCCGGAGCGGTACATGCGGCGGGTGATCGACACCTCGGTGTACGCGATCGGCAGCGCGCCGTCGGTGTTGTCGATCGTGAGCGTCACCTCGGCCCGGCCCAGCGCCGGGCGGCCGGCGGTGCCGGCGAAGATGACGTCCTCCATCTTGCCGCCGCGCAGGCTCTTGGCACCCTGCTCGCCGAGGACCCAGGAGATGGCGTCGACGACGTTGGACTTGCCCGACCCGTTGGGGCCGACGACGGCGGTGATGCCGGGCTCCAGCCGGAGCGTGGTGGCGGACGCGAAGGACTTGAAGCCCTTGAGCGTCAGGCTGGAGAGGTGCACGGGATCAGCACCTTAGCCCGGAATCCCGGGCTGCAGGTGGGCTGCGGGGCCGGTGGTGCGCCTGTGACGCGCGGATCTCGGCGCCCGACGTCGTGCGCGGACGCCCAGTTCCCGGCGCTGGAACTCCGCGCGGGCGCACACCGTCGACCTGCTCGACGCCTCCCTGCCGCGAGGCGGGGAGGTCCTCAGGCGAGCGCGGGCTCGGCGGTGTCGCCCGCCAGCGAGAGGAGCTCGTGGGCGATGGCGGCGTCGCGCTGGGCACGCAGCTCGGCGAGCTCGTGCTCCAGCCGCTGCACCCGGGCCCGCAGGGCGGCGTTCTCCTCGGCTACCCGGAGTTCCACGGGGGTGACGACCGAACCGAACAGGGCCTTGGCCATGGCTGTGACGGCCTTTCGAAACGAGAGGGTGTGCCCGGCGCCCCGGCGGACGGTCGGCGCGGGCTGGATGTTCCCAGGGTGACAGCCCCCGACACGCAGGTCAACGGCGGCGGGGCAGGCCGCCCGTGTCGGGGGGATGTCGTCTTCGTCACGCCGTGGTGAAGCCCTGCATCCCCTGCACCGGTCCGCTCCGGATGTCGACGTCGGTCACCCGCCCCGGGGCGTCCGGGCCGTCGAGGGCGGCGACGAGGTCGCGCACGGCCTGCTCGGGCCCTTCGGCGACCACCTCCACCCGCCCGTCGGGGAGGTTGCGGGCGACCCCGGCCAGGCCGGCCTCGCGGGCCAGACCGCGCACGAAGTACCGGTAGCCGACGCCCTGGACGCGGCCGGAGACCAGCACCTCGACCCGGACGGTCACGCCCGCCGCGTTCTCGGCCGGGGCTGGCAGGTGGGGCAGCTGTAGCTCGAGCGGTTCATGAACGACTCCCGGCGGATCGGCGTCCCGCAGCGGGGGCACGGCCGGTCCTGCTGCCCGTAGACGGCGAGGAAGCGGGAGAAGTAGCCGCTCTGCCCGTTGACGTCGACGTACAACGAGTCGAAGGAGGTGCCGCCCTGCGCGAGGGCCTCGCCCAGCACGTCGCGGACGCCGTCGAGCAGGTCGGCCACCTGCGCCCGGGTGAGCCGGTCGGTGGGGCGGGCGCCGTGCAGGCGCGCCCGCCACAGCGCCTCGTCGGCGTAGATGTTGCCCACCCCGCCGATGAGCGTCTGGTCCAGCAGCGCGCGCTTGACCTCGGTGCGGCGCCGGCGCAGCGCCGCGGTGAACGCGTTGACGTCGAAGCCCTCGTCCAGCGGGTCGATGGCGATGTGCGCGAGCCGCGGCGGCACCCCGCCGTCCGCCTCCTCCACCGCCAGGCCGCCGAAGGTGCGCTGGTCGACGAAGCGCAGCTCGCGGCCGCGGTCGGTGAAGGTGAACCGGGCCCGCAGGTGGGTCTCGTCGGGCGCCGACGGCTTCTCGACGAGCAGCTGGCCGCTCATGCCCAGGTGCCCGACCAGCGCCCGCCCCGACGGGGCCCCGTCGGGCTCGGCCAGCGGCAGCCACAGGTACTTCCCGCGGCGGTGCGCGGCGGTGAAGGTGCGACCGGTGATCGCCTGCACGAAGTGGTCGGCGCCCTCGAGGTGGCGGCGGACGGCGCGCGGGTGGTGCACCTCGACGGCGGCCACGGTGCGCCCGGTCACCCACTGGTCCAGACCCCGGCGCACCACCTCCACCTCGGGCAGCTCGGGCACGCGTCTACTCCTCCGACAGCGAGCGCCAGGCCGCCTCGGCGGCCTCCTGCTCGGCGGCCTTCTTGGTGCGACCGGTGCCGGTGCCGCGGACGACCCCGGCGAGCAGCACCTCGGCGCGGAACGTCTTGGCGTGGTCGGGCCCCTCGTCGTCCACCTGGTAGAGGGGCGCGCCGAGGCCCTGGGCCGCACCGAGTTCCTGCAGGCTCGTCTTCCAGTCCAGGCCGGCGCCCCGGGTGGCCGCCTCGACCAGCAGCGGGTCGAACAGCCGGTGGACGATCGCGGCGGCGGTGTCCAGCCCGCAGCCCAGGTGCAGCGCCCCGATGAGGGCCTCGAGCGCGTCGGCGAGGATCGAGTCCTTCTCGCGGCCGCCGGTGGTCTCCTCGCCGCGGCCGAGCAGCAGGTGCGGGCCGAGCCCGCCGTCCCCGAGGCGCCGGGCGACGCGGGCCAGCGAGGTCATGTTGACCACGGAGGCGCGCAGCTTGGCCAGCTGGCCCTCGGGGAGGTCCGGCTGGCTGCGGTAGAGCTCGTCGGTGACGACGAGGCCGAGCACCGAGTCGCCGAGGAACTCCAGGCGCTCGTTGGTCGGCAGGCCGCCGTTCTCGTAGGCGAACGACCGGTGCGTCAGCGCCAGCGGCAGCAGCCCGCCCGGCAGCGCGACGCCGAGCGCGTCGAACAGCCAGGTGGCGGCCCGCTCGGCGTGCTCCGGCCCGCCCGGGGGCGCCGCGGGGACGCGACCGTCCGCGGCACCCCGGTCAGGATGCGGAGCGGCGGCCGTCGTCCCCATGGCGGTGCGGGAGGTCAGACCGAGAGGACCTGGCGGCCGTCGTACTGCCCGCAGGTCGGGCACGCCTGGTGCGGGGGCTTGAGCTCGCCGCAGGCGCGGTTCGGGCACGGCGACAGGGTCGGCGCGGTGGCCTTCCACTGCGACCGGCGCATGCGGGTGTTGGCCCGCGACATCTTCCGCTTCGGAACGGCCACGTCAGTTCTCCTCTGGGGTGGTGGATTCGCCGGGGGTGCCCGGCGAGGAAGCGAATCGCTCCGCGAGGGCCGCCCAGCGGGGGTCGGTCACCTCGTGGGTGTGGTCCTCGGGCAGGTCGTCGACCCGCTGGCCGCAGCCGACGCACAGGCCGCCGCAGTCCTCGTCGCACACCGGCGAGAGCGGGAGGCTCAGCACGATGGTGTCCCGCGCGAGGGGCTCGAGGTCGAGGAAGTCGCCCTCGACGCGGCGCACCTCGTCCTCCTCGCTGGTGGCCTCGGTAGTGCTGCCCGCGTAGGCGTACAGCTCCTGGACGTCCAGCGCCAGGGTGTCCTCGATCGGCTCGAGGCAGCGGGCGCAGGAGCCGACGACCGGGACGTCGAGGTCACCGGAGACCAGCACGCCCTCCATGACGGACTCCAGCCGCAGCCGCAGGTGGACCTCGGCGCCGCCGGGGACCCGGATGAGCTCCAGGCCCCAGCCCTCCGGCGCCGGGGCCGTCCGGTCCAGCTCGTGCAGGCTGCCCGCGCGCCGGCCCAGCTCCCGGAGGTCGACCTTCCAGGGGTTGGCCGAGGGGCGCCGGTCCTCGGGGGAGGCGGCGCCGGGGCGGTTCGGGAAAGCGGCAGGCATGTCGGTACTCGCGGTCGGGTGCGGGAGGGGTGGTCAGCCGGGCGGGACGCCGACGGCCGGACCGGTGGTCGAGACTACCCGATCGCGATCGGGGATCCGCGCGGCAAGGGGTGGCCTCGACCACGGCGGCCCCGTCCGGAGGCGCGGCGCGAGCCCCGGCCGGGATGGAACGGCCACGGTCCAGGGGCCCACCCCGAGCGTGCGGACGGCGGTCCTTCACCTACTCCCGCAGGTTGCTGCGCGCCTTGTCCACCGAGCGCAGCATGCGCTCCAGGGTCGCCCCGAACTCGGCGAGCCGGGAGTCCACGTACTCGTCGACCTCCGCCCGCATCTGCGCGGCCTCGGCGTGCGACTGCTCGCCGAGCTCGTCGGCCCGGGTGACGGCGGTGCGGTAGACCTCGGTCTCGGTGATGAGCCGCTCGTGCTCGGCCTGGCCCTCGGCGACGAGCGCGGCCCGGTGCTGCTGCCCCTCGGCCACCAGCGCCTGCGCCTCCGCCTCGGCCTCCAGCAGGATCTGCTCGGCGTCGGCCTGGGCCTGGGCCAGCAGCTCGTCGCGCTGCCGCCGGGCCGTGCCGACGATCTCGTCGCGCTGGCGCCGGGCCTGGACGAGCAGCTGCTCGCTCTCCGCGCGGGTGCGGCCGGTCAGCCGCTCGGCCTCGGCCTGCGCCTGCTGCAGGATCTCGGTGCGCTGCTCGACGATCGCGCCGGCGGCCTGCACGTCCTCGGGCAGCGACTCCCGCAGGTCGTCGAGTAGGTCGAGCACGTGGTCACGGGGCACCATGCAGGAGCTCGACATCGGCACGCTGCGGGCGTTCTCGATGACCGTGGTCAGCTCGTCGACGGTCTCGTAGAGGCGGTAGACCACCTCGGTGGTGTGGCCACGGCCGGGGCGGGTCACGAGCGCCTCTCGCGGGCCCGCTCGCGCAGCCGGTCGTCGACGGCCTCGGGCACCAGCCGCGAGACGTCGCCGCCGAAGGTGGCGATCTGCTTGACCAGGCTGGAGGAGAGGTGGCCGACCTGCGGGGCGGTCGGCACGAAGAGCGTCTCGACGGCGGCCAGCTCGCGGTTCATCTGCGCCATCTGCAGCTCGTACTCGAAGTCGCTGACCGCGCGCAGGCCCTTGACGATGACCGGGACGTCGTGGGCGCGGCAGTAGTCCACCAGCAGGCCCTCGAAGCTGTCCACGCGCACGTTGGGCAGGTCGGCGACGGCACCCCGGAGCAGCTCCATGCGCTCCTCGACGGAGAACAGCCCCGCCTTGCCGGGGTTCACCAGCACGGCCACGACCAGCTCGTCGTAGAGCCCGGCGGCCCGGTTGATGACGTCGACGTGCCCGTTGGTCACCGGGTCGAAGGAACCTGGGCAGACGGCACGCCTCACGGACGCCGACCGTACCGGAGCACGGCCTCGCCGTAGCGCCGCTCGCGCAGACCGTCCAGGGGTGTCGGCCACTCCCACACCCGTTCCCGGCTGGGGCGCTCGACCACGACGACGCCCCCGGGGGCCAGCCACTCCCCCGCGACCAGGGCGCGGAGCACCTCGTGGAGCTCCGCGGCGGGTGTGTCGTAGGGCGGGTCGGCGAGGACGACGTCGAACGCCTGCGGTGCCGGGCCGGCGGCGACCGCGGGCACGGAGCCGGCCACCACCCGCCCCCCGGGCAGCCCGACCGCCGCCAGGTTGGCCCGCAGCACGGGCAGCACCCGCGATCCCGACTCGACGAAGACCGCGGTGGCCGCGCCGCGGGAGAGCGCCTCCAGGCCCAGGGCGCCGGAGCCGGCGTAGAGGTCCAGGACCGCGGCTCCCTCGAGGTCGACCAGCGAGCCCAGGGAGTTGAACAGGGCGCCGCGGGCCTTGTCGCCGGTGGGCCGGACTCCCGTCGCAGGTACCTGCAGCCGCCGGCCACCCGCGAGCCCCGCGATGATCCTGGTCACGCCTTCTCGAGCCACTCGGCGCGCTCGTCGCTGGCCAGGGCCGCGACCTCGGCGGCGAGCCCGGGGTGGTCGGCGAGCCCGCGCTCGGTCGCCAGCAGCGCGGTCGCCTCCGCCCGCGCCTCGGCGATGAGCTCCTCGTCCTCCAGCAGCGAGAGCAGCTTGATGCCGGAGCGGCGGCCGGACTGGGCGGCGCCGAGGACGTCGCCCTCCCGCCGGGTCTCCAGGTCCAGCCGGGCCAGCTCGAAGCCGTCGGAGGTCGCGGCGACCGCGGCCAGCCGCTGCCCGGTCGGTGACGACGTCGGGGCGTCGCTGACCAGCAGGCACAGCCCGGCGTGCTTGCCCCGCGCGACGCGGCCGCGCAGCTGGTGCAGCTGGCTGACGCCGAACCGGTCGGCGTCCATGACCACCATCACCGTGGCGTTCGGCACGTCGACCCCCACCTCGACCACGGTGGTGGCCACCAGCACGTCGGTCGCCCCGTCGGCGAAGGCGCGCATGACGCCGTCCTTCTCCTCGGGGGTCATCCGCCCGTGCAGGACCTCCAGGCGCAGGCCGGCCAGCGGGCCGGCGCGCAGCGCCTCGGCGACGTCGAGGACGGCCAGCGGCGGCCGGCGGTCGCTGCGGCCCTCCTCCTCCGGCGGCGCGCCGTCGGCGTCCTCCGGCTCGTCCCCGGGCAGGTCGCCGATGCGGGGGCAGACGACGTAGGCCTGGCGGCCGGCGGCGACCTCCTCGCGGAGCCGCTCCCAGGCGCGGTCGAGCCAGCCGGGCTTCTCCACGACCGGCACCACCGAGCTGGCGACGCCCCCGCGACCGCTGGGCAGCTGCCGCAGCGTGGAGACCTCGAGGTCGCCGTAGACGGTCATCGCGACGGTGCGCGGGATGGGCGTCGCGGTCATCACGAGCACATGCGGGGGCCGACTGCCCTTGGCGCGCAGCGCGTCGCGCTGCTCGACGCCGAAGCGGTGCTGCTCGTCGACGACGACCAGCCCGAGGTCGGCGAAGTCCACGCCCTCCTGCAGCAGCGCGTGCGTGCCGACGACGATGCCGGCCCGCCCCTCGGCCACCTCGGCGCGGGCCTCGCGGCGGGCCGCGGCCTTGAGCGAGCCGGTGAGCAGGGTGACGCGGGTGCCGGCGGGGTCGCCGTCGAGCTCGCCGGCGCGACCGAGCGGGCCGAGCAGGGCGCGGATGCCCCGGGCGTGCTGGGCGGCGAGCACCTCGGTCGGGGCGAGCAGAGCGGCCTGGCCGCCGGCGTCCACCACCTGCGCCATGGCGCGCAGGGCGACCACCGTCTTGCCCGAGCCCACCTCGCCCTGCAGGAGGCGGTGCATCGGCTGGTCGCGGTCGAGCTCGGCGGCGAGCTCCTCCCCCACGGCCCGCTGGCCGTCGGTCAGCGCGAACGGCAGGGCGGCGTCCACCGCGTCGAGCAGGCCGCCGGCCTTCCGCGGGCGCGCGGTGCCCGGCTCCAGGGCGGCGGCCCGGCGGCGGGCGGCGAGGGTGAGCTGGAGGGTGAGCGCCTCGTCCCACTTCAGCCGGCGCTCGGCGCGCTCGACGTCCTGGGCGGTCGTGGGGCGGTGGATGTCCAGGAGCGCCGCCGGCAGCGACAGCAGCGCGTGGCGGGTGCGGATCTCCTCCGGCAGGGGGTCGGCGACCAGGTCGGCGAGGTTGCCCGCACCGCCGAGCAGCAGCTTGACCGACTTCTGGATCACCCAGCTGGAGACGTCCTTGCTGGCCGGGTAGATCGGCACCAGCTCGCGGGCCCAGTCGTCGTCGTCATCGTCGCCGCTGAGCAGGTGCATGTCGGGGTGGGTGAACTGCAGCTTGCCCTGGTAGGTGCCGACGGTGCCGGCGAACATGCCCCACACTCCCGGCGCCAGGCGCGCGTGCCGGTGGCTGAAGAAGACCAGCTTCATGGTGCTGGCGCCGTCGCCCACGGTGACCTCGGTGAGCGTGCCGCGCCGCTGCCGCATGGGCCGGGTGCTCACGGTCTTCACCTGGGCGAGCACCGTTACGCGGTCGCCGGGCTGCAGGTCGTCGAGCCGGGCCATCTCACCGCGCCGGGCGTATCGGCGGGGGTAGTGGCGCAGCAGGTGGCGCACCGTGTGCAGGCCCAGCTGATCGGCCATGCCGGTGGCGGTCTTGGGCCCCAGCACCTTCGCCAGCGGGGTCTCCAGCGTCACCGCCACCTCACTCGACCCCGATCTGCAGCGGCAGCGAGCCGGGGCCGCCGCCGTAGCGCACCACCTCGACGGTGGGGTGCGCCGACGAGAGGTGGGCGCAGACCGCGTCGCCGAGCGCCTCGTCGGGCCCGACGACGAGCGTGGCCATCTCCCCGCCCGCGGAGAGCAACCGGTCCAGCAGGTCGCAGGCGACGGCGCCGAACTCCGCGCCGATGACCACGACGTCGCCCTCGGCCGAGCCGAGCACGTCACCGGGGTGGCACCGGCCCGCGGAGGTCAGCGCCTCCTGGTCGGCGACGGCGAGCTCGGCCCACCGGGTGGCGGCGGCGGCCTCGGCCATGGCGATCACGTCGTCGCCGAAGCGCCGCTGCGGGTCGGCGACGGCGAGGGCCGCCAGCCCCTGCACCGGCGAGCGCGTCGGCACCACGCCGATCTCGCGGCCGGCCTCGCGCGCCCGGTCCGCCGCCCGGGAGGCGGCGGCGTGCAGGCCGGCGTCGTCCGGGAGGACCACCACCTCCTGGGCGCCGGCGGCGACGATCTCGTCGTACAGGTCGTCCTCGGTGATGCCCCCGGCGTCGCAGACGACCACCCGGGCACCCTCGGCGCGGAACAGCTCGGCCAGGCCCTCGCTGTGCACGGCCGCGACCACCGCGCGCACCCCCGGGGCCGGCGCCGCCGGGGGCACCGGCGCCAGCGGGGTGACCGTGATGCGGTGCGGGCGGCCGGCCTCGATGCCCGCCTCGATGGCGGCGCCGACGTCCGCGACGTGCACGTGGACGTTCCACTCCCGGCCGGTCGGCGTGTCCACCCCGACCACGACGAGGCTGTCGCCGAGCTCGGCCAGCCGCTCGTGGAGGCGAGCGACAGAGGTCTCGTCGGCGTCGGCGAGCAGGTACTGGACCTCGCTGCCCGGCCCGGGCGGCGGCTGGTGCGGGGTGTGGACGTGGTCGTGCGGGCGGTGCGCACGGCGGGCCAGGGCGGGCCGCACCGGCTGCACGCCGGTGACCGTGCGGACGAGGGCGTCCAGGACGAGGGAGAGCCCGGCACCGCCGGCGTCCACCACCCCGGCCTCGCGCAGCGCGGCGAGCTGGTCGGGGGTCCCCTCCAGGGCGCGGTGCGCGCCGTCGGCCGCGGCCCCGACGACGTCGGCGAGCGCCGTGCGCCTCTCGTCGACGGCGGTGACGGCTGCCTCACCGGCGGCCCGGGCGACGGTGAGGAAGGTGCCCTCCTCGGGGTCGGCGACGGCGGTGTAGGCGCTCTCGGCGGCCTTGCGCAGCGCCGTGGCGAGGACGGGGCCGTCGGCCGGGGGCTGGTCGGCGAGCTGGTCGGCCAGCCCGCGGAGCAGCTGGGCCAGGATCGTGCCGGAGTTGCCGCGCGCGGAGAGCACCGCACCGCGCGCCACGACCGCCCAGGTGGACTCGCCGGGCGCCGCCTCGTCCAACGCCGCCCGCGCGCCCTCGGCGGTGTGCAGGAGGTTGGTGCCGGTGTCCCCGTCGGGGACGGGGAAGACGTTGAGGTCGTCGAGCCGCGCCCGGAAGTCGGACAGCGCCTCGACCGCGGCCCGGCACCACTGTCCGACCGCGGCGTCGTCCAGCGCCGTCAGCACGGGAGCAGGCTACCCACCGGCACCGACACGGCCCGGCCCCGCGAGCCGCGGGCCCCGTCCGGAGGGCGCTGCGACACCACGTCCGCGGAGCGGTTAGACTGCTGGACGGTCTTGATGCGGGTGCTGCCTTGCCCCGCCGTCTGTGAACGATTCTTCTGGGAGTGATCCACCGTGGCTGCCGTGTGCGATGTGTGTGGCAAGGGCCCCGGTTTCGGTATGTCGGTGTCGCACTCGCACCGCCGCACGCCGCGCCGTTGGAACCCGAACATCCAGTCCGTGCGGGCGCTGATCGCCCCCGGCAACCGTCGCCGGATCAACGCGTGCACCTCGTGCATCCGCGCCGGCAAGGTCGCCCGCGCGTGACGTAGGCCCCCTGAGGGGGGCGCAGGACATGGAGGAGCCCCGCAGGTCACCGACCTCCGGGGCTCCTCCATGTGCGGACGCCGAACGACGGCAGAGGGGGACGGCGTGCGCGACCGTCACCGCCCGCGAGCGGCCGAACGACCCTGAGCTGCGACACCGCCTCGGGGCCCGCTCGAAGATTTGGTGCGCGCACCCACGCAGGTCAGCGACTGGCCACCGAACTCAACAGACAGTCAACACCTTGTCATCCGACACGCCAATCCGGGCGCGACCTCGTCGAAGGAGTTGACACAATGCGTAGACCGCAGCTCCGTGCAAGTGTCAGCATGAATGGCAGGTCCATTGCAAGACTGCTGTGGGGTGCATCGTGTGCCGCACTAGGCGCAGTCGCCTATGCAATGAACAGGAGCGACCCACTGGCCCTGCTCGCGCTCGTCGGAGGGCTGTTGTCGCTGACCCTCCATGCCACCCTCTTCTGCACGGATCGACGACAGCTGGATAGCCAGAAAAGTGACCACACCTGGCGGAACGCCATACTTCTCGCACTTTACGTACTACCGCTCGGCATTCTGAGTGGCAGTCACGAGGTGTTCACCGCTGCCGCTTTCAGTTTGACTCTAGTGAGTACTGCAGTAGCGATCTTCGCCTTCAGGGATCGGTATTCGGGCAAGCGATGAGCTTGACTCGCGTGAACAACGAGCGTCCGGGCTGGACCGACAGACCGCCGCAGTGAGGGCTCGCCTGCGTCGCCGGTGGTGTGGGCGGTTGGTGCGGCATAGAGTACGTGACGCCATGAGACCGAGGATGCCTTTCCCTTTAGCTGCCACTTTGACGCTCGGTACGATAGCGAGCATTTTCGCCCTTGTTATGGCGCCCTCTCAGGAGGGAGGTGATCGGATCTTGCTGACCGTGGCGGGTGTGGCGGGCCTCTTCTTCTTGGGCATGTTCTTCTACCTCGTCATTAAGTCTAGGAGGTGAACATGTGGCCGCCCGCCGGGAACAGGTCGCTCGGCGAAGTGGTTCCGAGGTCAGCCTCTTCCACACCAACGAGTCCGCCGGCGGCATAAGCGCCCCGAGCAACACCATCACCGACTTCGGTCGGCGCTGATACGACCCGGCCACCGACCACCCGCTTGCGCCAACAGCAACCCATCAACTAGGTCGACCCCGCAGGGCGCGATCCTGGCGGTGTCCTTGTGCGGCGTCGAACCGGATCAGCGCGAGCGTCGGCTGCTCGAGTTGGATCGGCTTCGCGCTCGAGTACGGATCTATCTCTGCAGGAGAGATGTTCGAGTGTCAGGAATGACCGCCGTCGGCGCCGGCGCATGCCTTGTCGCTGGCACTGCCTCCGCTTCGGCGCTGAGTACGTGACGCCGTGACACCTCGAGTTCCGACACGACTGATCGCCTTCTTCG
The DNA here is from genome assembly GCF_030731085.1 of Blastococcus carthaginiensis. NCBI lineage: Bacteria > Bacillati > Actinomycetota > Actinomycetes > Geodermatophilales > Geodermatophilaceae > Blastococcus > Blastococcus carthaginiensis. The sequence continues at coordinate 90,349 of NZ_JASNFN010000011.1, forward strand.
GGGTGGTCTTGATGATCAGCGTGCTGGCCCTTGTCTACGGCCAGACCGGGGAGGGTGAGCGCGGTGAGTACACCGTCTTCGGTGCGCTTGGTCTCGGGAGCATCCTGCTCTTCGCCTACGCCGTCGTCCGGACGCGCAGAGGGAGGTAGGTGCCCCTGGGACTGGAGTCAGGGGCGTGATCCGCAGCTTCTTCGTCGCGTAGACCCGCCATCGCGCCGTCATCGACGTCCTACGTCGGATCAGGGCTGAGGGCGGCCACATCGACTGTCGCTGGTCCACGCAGCGCCTCAGCGGCCGATGCCCCGCCCGCGCGCCGCCGCCACCACGAGGTCGACGACGGTCTCCACCGGGAACGCCGTCGCGTCCACCACCAGGTGGTAGAGGCGGGGATCGGCCGGGTCGCGACGGTAGAAGTGCCGCACGTAGGCCTCGCGTGCCCGGTCGTTGGCCGCCATCTCCCGCGCCACCTCCTCGCGGGGCCGCCACGACCGGGCGACCGCCGCGGCCAGCCGCCGCTCCCGCGGGCCGTCCAGCCGGACGTGCAGCGCGTCGGCGCGGTCGGCCAGCACGACCATCGCGGCCCGGCCGAGCACCACGCCGCCATCCCCGGCCGCGAGCTCGGCGAGCACCCGCTCGGTCTGCTCCCGGTAGGCGCGGGTGTCGGGCAGCGGCGCCCCCGGCACCACCCCGCCCACCGGGTCGGGCATGGTGCCGAGCGACGCCACCAGCCGCCACAGCCCGCGCACCACCGTCTCGTCGTTGGCCTCGGCCTCCTCGACCGGCACCCCCAGCCGCCCGGCCACCTGAGCGGGGATCGCACGGTCGTGGAACGGCAGCCCGAGCCGCGCGGCGACCGCCGGCGCCACCTCCGCCCCCGCGGCGCCGTAGGGGGCCGAGATCGTCACGACGCCCACGTCGGCTCCTCCTCGTGCACCGGCAGCTCCTTGCCCAGGAAGACGGCCTCCGGCGAGCAGGCGTAGACCCCGTAACCGGGCACGGGCGCGTAGCCCAGCTCCCGGTACAGCGCCACCGCCTCCGGCTGCCGCTGCCCGGTGTTGAGCACCACCGACCGGTGCCCGGCGCGGGCCGCCGTCTCCTCCAGTTCCGCCATCAGCACCTGGGCCAGCCCCCGCCGGCGGAACCCCGGCGCCACGTAGACGCGCTTGATCTCCACGCCACCCGGCGGGTAGGCCCGCCACGCGCCGCAGCCGGCCGGCACGCCGTCCACCTCCGCGACGAGGAAGAGCCCGGCCGGCGGCCGGAACTCCCCCGGGTCGACGACGGCCTCGTCGCGGCCGCCGTACCGCGCCACGTACTCCTGCTGCACCTGCTCGACCAGCACCTGCGCCAGGGGGTCCTCGTAGGGCAGCGGCCGCAGCCGCACCGCCGCCCCGTTCCGCAGCACCTGCTCAGCCGAAGTGCACATGCCCCGCCCTCTCCGCGCCCACGGCCGCCAGCGCGTCGGCGGCCTCCACCCCGTCCACCCGCACCCCGGCCCCACGCTTCCCCGGCCGCACCAGCCCCACCGGCGTCCAGCCCTCGGGCAGGCGGGCCTTGCGCGGGAAGGTCGCCAGGAGCGCGTGGTCCTCCCCGCCGCTGAGCACCCAGGCCATCGGGTCCACCCCGAGCGCGGAGCCCACCTGCTGCAGCGGACCCACCGGCTCCAGGCACGCCCGCACCAGCGCCGCGCGGTCCAGGTCGAGCACCACGCCGCTGGCCTCCGCGACGTGCCCGGCGTCGGCGAGCAGCCCGTCGCTCACGTCGCACATCGCTGTGGCGCCGGCGTCGGCCGCCACCTGTCCCGCCGCGTACGGCGGCGTGGGGCGCCGGTGCGCCGACACCACGGCCAGCGGGCTGCTGAAGCCGCGGCGCAGCACCGCCAACCCGGCCGCCGACCACCCCAGCCGCCCGGCCAGCGCGACGACGTCGCCGGGCCGCGCGCCCGAGCGCAGCACGGGCGCCCGGCCGCCCAGGTCGCCCAGCGCGGTGACCGAGAGGACGACGGCGGTGCTGCCGGGTGCGGCGGCCACGGTGTCCCCTCCGACGACGGCGGCCCCCTGGGGTGCGCACTCGTCGGCCAGGCCCGTGGCGACCCCTTCCAGCCAGCTGGTGGGCGTGTCCGGCGGGCAGGCCAGCCCGACGACCAGCGCCGTCGTCCGTGCGCCCATCGCCGCGACGTCGGCCAGGTTGGCGGCGGCGGCCTTGTGCCCGACGTCCTCGGCCGAGGACCAGTCGCGCCGGAAGTGCCGCCCCTCCACGAGCACGTCGGTGGTGGCGACGACCCGCCGGTCGGGGGTGCGCACGACGGCGGCGTCGTCGCCGGGCCCGACCTCGGCGGCCGCCGCGGTGCCCGACCGGGCCAGCACCCGGGCGATGACGCCGAACTCCCCGACGACCCGCACGGTGTCGGCCGGATCGCCGCGCGGGACCAGGGGGCGGGGTCGGCTCATCGATGCTCTCCAGTCGCTGCGGTAGGTTGCCGACGAGTCCGCCAGCCGGCGGGGACGACGTCTCGGCACTGTTGCCGGAGGAAGGATCTCCCGTGGTCCACGCCTACATCCTCATCCAGACCGAAGTCGGCAAGGCCGCCCAGGTCGCCTCGACGATCAGCGAGATCAGCGGTGTCACGAAGGCCGAGGACGTCACCGGCCCGTACGACGTCATCGTGCGCGCCGAGGCCGACACCGTCGACGATCTCGGCCGCCTCGTGGTCGCCCGGGTGCAGTCGGTGGACGGAATCACCCGGACGCTGACCTGCCCGGTCGTCAACATCTGAGCGCTCGCCCCGTGGACCCGCTGCGCCGGGCCGCGATCCTGATCACGGCGGCCACCCTCCCGGTGGTGATCGCGCTCGTCGTGCTGGTCAACGTGCTCGGCGAGGAGCCCGCCCCCGAGGCCGAGGGCCCGGCCGTCGTCGACGGGATCACCCCCGTGCGGCCCGAGGACCTCCCGACGCTCAACCTGGACAGCCCCGAGCTCGGCCCCGAGGCCGAGGAGGCCTGCACCGCGCTGATGGGCAACCTCCCCCTGGAGCTGGCCGGGGAGCCGTCCCGCCGCGTGCAGTCCGAGACCCCGTTCGTCTACGCCTGGGGCGAGCCGCCGGTGGTGCTCACCTGCGGCGTCGAGCGGCCCGCCGGCTGGACCGTCGGGGCGTCGGCCATCCAGATCAACGGCGTGCAGTGGCACGTCGACACCAGCGACCCCGACGCGACGGTGTGGACGGCGGTGGACCGCCCCGTCTACGTCGAGGTGCGGCTGCCCCCCGGCGTCGACAGCGCCCCGGTGACGGCGCTGACCGTCCCGCTGGCCGAGGCCCTCCCGTACCAGGAGCCCGCTCCCGGCCCCTGAGCGCCCGCGTGCCCTCACGCCGGCGGCAGCAGCACCAGCTGCTCCTCGAGGACGGCGCCGACCTCCTCCACCGCGTCGGCGACCGACCCGGCCACGGCGGTGACGGAGACGCTGAAGACGCCGTGCCAGCACCACGCGAACGCCGCCGGGTCGACCAGCCCGGCCTCCGGCACGGGGGTGCCCACGGTGAGCAGCCGGCAGTTCGCGGGCAGCTCGGGCGGGTCCACGCTGAGCACGCCGCCGTAGAGCTCGGCGTCGTTGCGGGCCAGGGCCTCGGCGTAGGCGCCGGCGCCGGCCCGCTGCTCGAACTGGTCGACGAAGACGCCGGTCATCGGGCCGGACTCGCGCCCCCAGAAGCGCTCCCACCCGTACCGGTAGCCGTAGTCGTCGAGCACCGCCAGCTCGCGCTCCGGGTCGGGCGCGTAGGCGGCGACGTCCTCCAGCCGCTTGGCCCCGGCCGGCGGTTCCAGCTCGTCGTCGGGCAACCGTGGCAACCCCGACGGCACCTCCCGGACGACGAGCTCCTCCAGCTCCTGCGGAGAGGAGGGCCGGTCGGTGGGCGGCGCGGCCGTCGGGACGCCGTCGACCGCGCGCCCGCAGGCAGCGAGCAGGCAGGCGGCCAGGACCACCCCGGGGGCGACCCGGGACCAGGTGGCGGCTCCGCCACGGCCCGGTCGCCCCGCGGTCACCGGCCCGGCCGTGCGCCGCCGGCGAGCGCCCCGCTCACCAGGCGGTCCACGAGCTCGGCGAACTCGACCCCGGTGGCGGCCCACATGCGGGCGAACATCGAGATCGGCGTGAACCCGGGCATCGTGTTGACCTCGTTGACCACCAGCCGATCCGCGCCGTCGGGCCCGGTGGCCAGGAAGAAGTCGACGCGGGCCAGCCCCCGGCAGTCCAGCGCCAGGTAGGCGCGGCGCGCGATGTCCTGCACCGCGGCGAGCTGCTCGGGGATGAGATCGGCCGGGATGTCGAACTCCGCCGCGTCGTCGAGGTACTTCGCGGCGAAGTCGTACCAGTCCACGCCCGGTCGCAGCCGGATCTCGGCGGGCAGGCTCGCCTCCGGGAGGCCCGAGCCCCGCGCGGCGAGCACCCCGCACTCGATCTCCCGGCCGGGGACGGCGGCCTCCACGATCACCTTCGGGTCGACCGCCGCGGCCGCCGCGACGGCCGCCGGGAACTGCGCCCAGTCGGTGACCTTGCTGATGCCGATGCTGGAGCCGGCGCGGGCGGGCTTCACGAACACCGGCAGGCCCAGGCGCTCGCGCTCGGCGTCGCCGAGGAGGGCGGCGTCCGCGCACACCGCGCCGTGCTCGTCGCGCAGGACGACGTGGTCGCCCTGGGGCAGGCCCGCCGCGGCGAGGAGCTTCTTGGTGAACTCCTTGTCCATGGAGGCGGCGCTGGCGAACACCCCGGAGCCCACGTAGGGCAGCCCGGTCATCTCGAGCAGGCCCTGCACGGTGCCGTCCTCGCCGAAGGCCCCGTGCAGGACGGGGAAGACGACGTCGACCTCGGTGAGCGCCCGCCCGACCGCCGCGCCGGGCTCGAGGACGGCCAGCCCGCGGGCCTCGGGGTCGCCGACCAGGGAGACCGCCGTGCCGCCGGTGACCTCGGGCAGCGCGCCGTCGGCGAGGGCGAGCCGCTGGCCGGGGTCGGGCAGCACCCAGCGCCCGTCCTTGGCGATGCCCACCGGGACCACCTCGTAGCGCTCGGGGTCCAGCGCGGCCATCACGCTCCCGGCCGAGATGCAGGAGATGGCGTGCTCCTCGCTGCGCCCGCCGAAGACGACCGCCACCCGCACCCTGCCCCGCTGTCCGCTCATCGACGCGACCCTAACCGAGGCCCTGCCGCCGCCCCCGCCGCGACGTCGGTGCACGCGCCGGTCCGCCGGGCCGGGCGCGGTGTGGCAGCCTCGTCGCCGTGCCCGACGACCCAGCTCACCAGACCGCACCCGGGGCCGCGCGCACCACCGACGGGCCCGAGCACTCCCCAGGACTGCGCCTGGCCGGCGCGGCGGTGCACCTGTACACCGCCAGCGGCTCGGTGCTCGGCCTGCTCATCGTCCTGGCGGCCTTCGACGGCGCCGTCGAGACGGCCCTGTGGCTGATCCTCGCGACGCTGTTCATCGACGGCACCGACGGGATGCTGGCCCGGCGGTTCCGGGTCAAGGAGACGATCCCCTGGTTCGACGGCGCCCGCATGGACGACATCGTCGACTACCTGACCTACGTCTTCGCCCCGATCGTGCTGCTCTGGACGACCGACCGGCTGCCCGGTGGCGCGCTCGGCTGGGTGCTGGCCGCGCTGCCGCTGCTCGCCTCGTGCTACCAGTTCTGCCGGGTGGACGCGAAGACCGAGGACCACTACTTCCTCGGCTTCCCCAGCTACTGGAACGTGGTGGCCTTCTACGCGATCATCCTGGACGTCGGCACCACCGGCGTCGGCATCGCGCTCGCCGTCCTGACCGTGCTGGTGTTCGTGCCGGTCAAGTACGTCTACCCGTCCCGCACCAAGCTGCTGCAGGGTGTGAACCTGGGGCTGGCAGCGGTCTGGCTCGTCGCCTTCGCCGTGCTGATCGTCCAGTACCCCGACCCGCACCCGGTGGTCGTCGCGGTGAGCATGGTCTACCTGGCCTACTACTTCGGCGTGAGCATCTGGCTCACGGTGGCCGGCAGCCGCCGCCGGTCCGTCTCACCCCAGGGCGTCGAGCGCGCGGGATAGGTCGGCGACCAGGTCCGCGGTGTCCTCGATGCCGCAGGACAGCCGCACGAAGCCCTCCGGGACGGCGTCCCCGCCCCACTGCGCCCGCCGGTCGATGGTGCTGTGCACGCCGCCGAAGCTGGTCGCCGCCGCCCACAGCCGGCTGGCGCCCAGCAACCGGGAGACGGCGGCCTCGTCGGGCAGCTCGGCGGAGACCACGCCGTTCGGGCGCAGCATCTGCCGGGAGGCCAGCGCGAACGACGGGTCCTCCGTCCGCCACGGCCAGCGCAGGCCCGTGACGGCGGGGTGCCCGGCGAGCAGCTCGGCGACCGCCGCGGCGTTCTCCGCCTGGCGGGCCAGCCGCAGGTCCAGGGTGCTCATCGAGCGGTGCCCCAGCCACGCCTCGAACGGCCCCGGCGTGCTGCCGGTGCGGTCGCGGAAGCCCTTCACGGCCGCGTGCAGCGCGTCGTCGGTGACCGTCACGTGCCCGAGCAGCACGTCGCTGTGGCCGGTGAGCGCCTTGGTGTCGCTGCCGACGGTGAGGTCCGCGCCCAGCGCCAGCGGCCGCTGGCCCAGCGGGGTGGCGGTGGTGTTGTCGACCGCGACCAGCGCGCCGGCGGCGTGCGCGGCCGCGGCGACGGCCGCGATGTCGCAGACGTCCAGCTGCGGGTTGCTCGGCGTCTCCAGCAGCACCATCCGGGCCCCGGCCAGCCCGCCCTCGGCGGCGACCCGCTCGATCTCCGGCGTCGGCACGTACCGCACCTCGACGCCGAAGCGGGCGAGCTCCTCGGCGGCCAGCAGGCGGGTCGTGTAGTAGCCGTCCGAGGGCAGCACGACGCGGTCACCGCTGCGCACGCAGGCCAGGACCGCGGCGGTGAGGGCGGCCATCCCGGTGGCGAAGGAGAGGCAGCGGCCGCCGTCGAGCTCCCCGACGGCGTCCTCGAAGTGCCGGAGGCTGGGCTGCTCGGTCCGCGCGTAGGCGTCGGCGCCGCCGGCCCGCGGGGGCTGGTCCCCGAGGTGGAAGGGGGCGGCGAAGACCGGTGAGGGCCGCAGCGGGGCGCCCGGCACGGCCGGGTCCTCCCCCGCCCGCACCGACCGCGTCCCGTCCCCGTGTCCGCTCACTGCACCCCGTTCGCTCCCGCGGGGCGCTCCGCTCCTCGCTCGAGGATCCAGGCCGGTTCCGCGGTCGGTCCGCTCCTCGCTCGTTCCTCGCTGCGATGCTCCCTCCCTGTCACCGGCCGCCTCGCTGCGATGCTCACGCCCCTGTCCGCTCATTCGGGCTTCGCCTCCCGCGACATGATCTCCCGCACCATCTGCGCCGGCGCCTCGCCCTCGTGGCACACCCGCACGACGGCCTCGGTGATCGGGACGTCGATGCCGTGCGCCCGCGCGAGGTCGAGCACGGAGCGGCAGCTCTTCACGCCCTCGGCGGTCTGCCGGGTGCTCTGCTGCACCTCCTCCACGGTCATGCCGCGGCCGAGCTTCTCGCCGAAGGTGCGGTTGCGCGACAGCGGCGAGCTGCAGGTGGCCACCAGGTCGCCCAGACCGGCCAGCCCCGCGAAGGTCGTCAGCTCGGCGCCCAGCACGAGGCCCAGCCGGGCTGTCTCGGCCAGCCCGCGGGTGATCAGCGAGGCACGGGTGTTGTCGCCGAAGCCGAGCCCCTCGGCGATGCCGGCGGCGAGCGCGATGACGTTCTTGACCGCTCCGCCCAGCTCGCAGCCGACGACGTCCGGGTTGGTGTAGGGCCGGAAGTAGCGGGTGTGACAGGCCGCCTGCAGGACCGCGGCCCGGTCGGGGTCCGAGCACGCGATGACGGTGGCGGCCGGCTGCTCCTCGGCGATCTCCCGGGCGAGGTTGGGGCCCGACAGCGCTGCCACCTGCCCCGTCCCCGAGCCGGTGACCTCGCAGATGACCTCGCTCATGCGCTTGGTGCTGCCGAGCTCGATGCCCTTCATGAGCGACAGCAGCGTGGCGTCCGGCGGCAGCAGCTCGCGCCAGACGGTGAGGTTGCCGCGCAGCGTCTGCGACGGGACCGCCAGCACGACCACCTCGGCGTCGTCCAGCGCGTCGGCCGGGTCCACCGTCGCCCGCAGCCGGTCGGGCAGGCGCACGCCCGGGAGGTAGTCGGGGTTCTCGCGCCGGTCGCTGATGGCCTGCACCAGCTCGGGCCGCCGCGCGTGCAGCCGGACGTCGCAGCCGGCGTCGGCGAGCACCTTGGCGAACGTGGTGCCCCAGGAACCGGCCCCGAGCACCGCCGCCCGCGTCACGCGGCGCTCCCCGCGGTGCCGCCGGGACGCGAGCGCCCCGGACCGGGGTGGACGGCGGTCGGGGCCGGCTCCCCCCGCAGCTCGGCGAGCTGGTGGCGCACCCTGGTCATCATGAGGTTGGTCGTCTCCCGCAGCATTGGGGCGTCCAGCGGCCGGCCGGCCCGGACCTCGGCGCGCACGGCCGAGAGGTCGATCGGCTCGCCGACCAGGTAGTCGACGGGTGTGCGCAGCCGCAGGTGCAGCTTCTTGGCGTGGTAGTCGTGCACCCGCTGCGGCCCCCACTGCGCCACCGGCACGACGACGGCGTCGGTGGTGAGCGCCAGGTGCGCCGCCCCCGTGCGGGCCTGCATCGGCCACCACGCGGGATCGCGCGTCACCGAGCCCTCGGGGTAGATCACCACGATGCTGCCGGCCTGCAGGTCGGCCCGCGCCGCATCCAGCGACCCCCGCGCGGCCGACGAGTACCGGGCCACCGGGATCTGCCCCGCGGCCCGCAGGATCGTGCCCGCCACGCCTCTGAAGACCGCCTCCTTGGCCAGGAAGTGCGGGATGCGGCCGCGGTCGAACACCAGACGGGCGCAGGCCAGCGGGTCGAGCACCGACACGTGGTTGACCACGAGCAGGACCGGCCCGCGCACGGGGATGCGCTCGAGCTGGCGGTAGCGGAGCCGGAACAGCAGGGACGCCACCGGGTGGATCACCAGGATGCACAGCCAGAGGGCGAACGGGATGCGCCCCCGGGTGCGCCACCTGCCCTCCGGCAGGGCGCCCGGTCCCCCGTCGGCGCCCGCACCGCGCGGGGACGTCTCCTCCGTCACCGACCCGCCTCCCTCTGCCTCGAGCCAGCCCATGATCGACCCGTCCCGCCGGGCCCGGACCACCGGGTCCGGTCCGACGGGGTCGCGCGCCACCGGGTGCTGACATTGTGGGGCCGTGTCCAGGTGGTCGGTCGTCGTCCCGGCGAAGCGCCTCGTCGCGGCCAAGACCCGGCTGCGCCCGCTCACCGCCGGCCCCGGCGGCGACCACGGCGCCCTGGTCCTCGCCCTGCTCGCCGACACGGTCGCCGCGGCGCTGGCCTGCGATCGGGTGGGGTCGGTCGTCGTCGTCACCGACGAACCGGCGTCGGCGGAGCTGGCGGGCGACCTCGGTGCCACCGCCGTCGCCGACGAGCCCGACCGCGGCCTCAACCCCGCGCTGCAGCACGGTGCGCGGCGCACCGGGAGCACGCACGTGGCCGCCCTCTCCTCCGACCTGCCCGCCCTGCGACCCCAGGAGCTGGCCGCCGCGCTGGTGGCCGCGGAGGCGGCGCCCCGCTGCTTCGTGGCCGACGCCCAGGGAACGGGGACCACGCTGCTGACCGCCGCCGGCGTGCCGCTGCACCCACGGTTCGGGCGCGGTTCGGCGCACGCCCACGAGCTCGAGGGAGCGGTGCGGCTGACCGGCGCGTGGCCCGGGCTGCGGCGCGACGTCGACGTCCCCGCCGACCTGCGGGCGGTTCTCGGGCTCGGGGCCGGTCCGCGCACGACCGGGCTGGTGCGGGCTTCGCCGCTGCTCGTGAGCCGGATCGGTACGGCACGATGAGGGAGTGGCCCCAGAGAGCGATGCCCGGACCGACGCCCTGCCCGCCGACCGCTACCTGAACCGGGAACTGTCCTGGCTGGACTTCAACGCCCGCGTGCTCGAGCTGGCCGAGGACGACTCGCTGCCGCTGCTGGAGCGGGTCAAGTTCCTGGCCATCTTCGCCAGCAACCTGGACGAGTTCTACATGGTGCGCATCGCCGGCCTGAAGCGCCGGCAGAGCACCGGGCTCACCGTCCGCTCGCCCGACGGGTTGACCATCCGGGAGCAGCTGGAGCGGGTCACCGCGCGCACCCAGGAGCTGGTGCAGCGCCACTCCGACGTCTTCAACGAGGACGTGCTGCCCCGGCTGGAGGAGTCGGGCATCCGGATCGTGCACTGGGAGGACCTCGCCGACGAGGACACGCGCCGCCTGCGGGACTACTTCCGCGACCAGGTGTTCCCCGTGCTCACCCCGCTCGCGGTCGACCCCGCGCACCCGTTCCCCTACATCAGCGGGCTGTCGTTGAACCTGGCGGTGTCGGTGCGCGACCCCGACACGGGCGCCCCGCGGTTCGCCCGGCTCAAGGTGCCCAACAACGTGCCGCGGTTCGTCGCGGTCGAGGCGGCCGACTCCACCGCCACCTTCCTGCCGCTCGAGGACCTCATCGCCGCGCACCTCGCCCAGCTGTTCCCGGGCCTGGAGGTGATCGACCACCACTTCTTCCGGGTCACGCGGAACGCCGACCTGGAGGTGGAGGAGGACCGCGACGAGGACCTGCTGCAGGCCCTGGAGCGCGAGCTGGCCCGGCGCCGCTTCGGCCCGGCCGTCCGCCTCGAGGTGGCCGAGCCGATGGACCCGCGGATCCTCGAGGTGCTCATCTCCGAGCTGGAGGTCTTCCCCGACGACGTCGTCCACGTGCCCGGGCTGCTGGACCTGGCCTCGCTCACGGCGCTCTACGACCTCGACCGGCCGGAGCTGAAGGACGACCCGTTCGTACCGGCGACGCACCCGCGCCTGTCCGAGGGCGAGACGCCCAAGAGCGTGTTCGCCACCCTCCGCGAGGGCGACGTGCTGGTGCACCACCCGTACCACTCGTTCGCGACGAGCGTGCAGCGGTTCATCGAGCAGGCGGCGGCCGACCCGCACGTGCTCGCCATCAAGCAGACGCTCTACCGCACCTCCGGCGACTCCCCGATCGTGAACGCGCTGATCGAGGCGGCCGAGGCCGGCAAGCAGGTGGTGGTGCTCGTCGAGATCAAGGCCCGCTTCGACGAGGAGGCCAACATCAGCTGGGCCCGCTCGCTGGAGCGCGCCGGCTGCCACGTGGTCTACGGGCTCGTCGGGCTCAAGACCCACTGCAAGACCGCCCTGGTCGTGCGCCGCGAACAGGGCGTCATACGCCGGTACTGCCACATCGGCACGGGCAACTACAACCCCAAGACCGCCCGCATCTACGAGGATCTGGGCATCCTCACCGCCGACCCGCGGGTGGGCGCGGACCTCACCGACCTGTTCAACGTGCTCACCGGCTACTCGCGGCAGACCAACTACCGCACGCTCATGGTGGCGCCGCACGGCATCCGGAACGGGCTGATCGAGAAGATCCGCCGCGAGGCGCGGCACGCCGCCGAGGGCCGCCCGTCGGGCATCCGCATCAAGGCCAACTCGATCGTCGACGAACGGATCATCGACGCCCTCTACGAGGCCTCGCGCGGCGGCGTCCCGGTGGAGCTGTTCGTCCGCGGCATCTGCGCGCTGCGGCCCGGGGTGCCCGGCGTCTCGGAGACCATCCGGGTGCGCTCGATCGTCGGGCGCTTCCTCGAGCACTCCCGGGTCATGTCATTCGACAACGGCGGCGACCCCGAGTGGTGGATCGGCAGCTCCGACCTCATGCACCGCAACCTCGACCGCCGCGTGGAGGTGCTGCTGCGGGTCTGCGACGAGGCGGCCCGCACCCAGCTCGAGGAGGCGCTGGAGCCCGCGATGGCCCCCGGGGTCCGCTGCTGGGAGCTGCGCAGCGACGGCAGCTGGGAGCGGCTGGAGGGGCGGGACCACCAGGCGGCGCTGATGCGGAGGGTCCATGAGCTCGCCGGCTGAGCGCCGCACCGTCGTCGCCGCGGGCGGCGTCGTCTGGCGGCCGGCCGACGGCGACGGGATCGAGGTCGCCGTCGTCCACCGCGCCCGCTACGACGACTGGTCGCTGCCCAAGGGCAAGCTGGACGCCGGCGAGCACCCCCTCCAGGCGGCCTGCCGCGAGGTGGTCGAGGAGACGGGCCTGGAGGTCGTCGCCGGGCGCCGCTGCCCCACCACGCGCTACGTCGTCGACGGGGCGCCCAAGCGCGTCGACTACTGGGCGATGCGCTGCGTGGGCGGCAGCTTCGTGGCCAACGACGAGGTCGACGAGCTGCGCTGGCTCCCCCCCGAGGAGGCCGCCGCGCAGGTGACCCACGACCACGACCGGCTGGTGGTCACCGACGCCGCCCGCACCGACGTCCCCCGCGAGGTCGCCGTGCTGCTGGTGCGCCACGGCCGCGCAGGCAGCAAGCAGGAGTTCGACGGCCCCGACGACCTGCGACCGCTGGACGCCAAGGGACGGCGCCAGGCGCAGCGGCTGGCCGGGGCGCTGCCGTTCTTCTCCCCCGCAGCGGTGGCCTCGGCCCCGCCGCTGCGCTGCCGCTCGACGGTGGAGCCCCTGGCGGGGTTCGTGGGCCTGGGCGTGCACGACCGCCCGGAGTTCGGCGAGGAGTGCTTCGCGGAGGACCCGCAGACGACGCTGACCGCCCTCGAGCGGCTGCTCGGGCCAGGGGCGGAGGGGATCACCGTGCTGTGCAGCCAGGGCGGGGTCATCCCGTCGCTGCTGCAGGCGCTGGGCGTGCACGGCCACGGCGTCCCCGGCCTGCCACCGCCGGCCGCCAAGGGCAGCGTGTGGGCCCTCGGCGGCCGGCGGGGTGCGCTGGTGGCCGACTACTACCGGGACTTCGAGCCCGACCCCGACGCGCCGTCACAGGCATAGGAAGCTTTACGTGCGCTCCCGGGTCCGGGGACGCATGTAAAGCTTCCTATGCCTGTGGGTCGAGGTCAGAGCGCGGGCAGCGCCTTGGGCAGCCAGGCGGGGCGGCGGGCCTCGTAGGCCTCGACGTCGGCGAGGTGCCGCTCGGTGAGGCCGACGTCGTCGAGCCCCTCCAGCAGCCGCCAGCGGGTGTAGTCGTCGGCGTCGAACGGCACCGTCGTGCTCTGACCGCCCCCCGGGGAGTAGGTGATCTGCTTGGCCTGCAGGTCGACGGTCACCTGCGTGGTGGGGTCGGCCTCGGCGGCGGCCCAGAGCGACTCCACCTCGGCCTGGGGCAGGACGACGGTGAGCAGCCCGGCCTTGGTCGAGTTGTTCTTGAAGATGTCGGCGAACCGCGAGCTGATGACCACGCGGAAGCCGCCGTCCAGCAGCGCCCAGACGGCGTGCTCGCGGGACGAACCGGTGCCGAAGTCGGGCCCGGCGACCAGGATCGAGGCATCCGCGAACTCCGGCTTGTTGAGCACGAAGTCCGGCTCGTTCGTGCGCCAGGCGACGAAGAGGCCGTCCTCGAACCCGGTGCGGGTGATCCGCTTGAGGTACTCGGCCGGGATGATCTGGTCGGTGTCGACGGCGCTGCGGCGCAGCGGCGCGATGGTGCCGGTGTGCGTGGTGAAGGCGTCCATGGCGTCAGGCTCCGATCAGGTCGGCGGGGGCGGTGAGGCGGCCGGTGAGCGCGGTGGCGGCGGCCACCGAGGGCGACACCAGGTGGGTGCGCCCGCCCTTGCCCTGGCGGCCCTGGAAGTTGCGGTTGCTGGTCGAGGCCGACCGCTCGCCGGGCTTCAGCTGGTCGGGGTTCATGCCCAGGCACATCGAGCACCCGGCGCCGCGCCACTCGGCGCCGGCCTCGACGAACACCTTGTCCAGGCCCTCGGCCTCGGCCTGGCTCTTGACGCCCACCGAGCCGGGGACGACGAGCATCCGGGTGCCCGGGTCGATCTTCCTGCCGCGCAGCATCTCGGCGGCGACGCGCAGGTCCTCGATCCGCCCGTTGGTGCAGGAGCCCAGGAAGACGGTGTCGACCTCGATCTCGGTGAGCGGCGTGCCCGGGGTCAGCCCCATGTAGGCCAGCGCCTGCTCGGCGGCACGGCGCTCTCCCTCGTCGGCCATCTCGGCGGGGTCGGGCACCCGCTCGCTGATCGGCAGCCCCTGCCCCGGGTTGGTTCCCCAGGTGACGAACGGCGTCAGGGACGACGCGTCCAGCACGACCTCGGCGTCGAAGACCGCGCCCTCGTCGGTGCGCAGCGTCGACCAGTGCTCCACCGCGGCGTCCCAGTCGGCGCCCTGCGGGGCGTGCGGCCGGCCCTGCAGGAAGTCGAAGGCGGTCTGATCGGGGGCGATCAGGCCGGCCTTGGCGCCGGCCTCGATCGACATGTTGCAGATCGTCATGCGGGCCTCCATCGACAGCGCCTCGATGGCGCTGCCGCGGTACTCGATGACGTGGCCGGCGGCACCGTTGGTGCCGATCTGGGCGATGACGGCCAGGATGATGTCCTTCGCCGAGACGCCGGGCGCCAACTCGCCGTCCACGGTGACCGACATCTGCCTGGGGCGGTACTGCGGCAGCGTCTGCGTGGCGAGCACGTGCTCGACCTCGCTGGTGCCGATGCCGAAGGCCAGCGCCCCGAACGCGCCGTGGGTGGAGGTGTGGCTGTCGCCGCACACGATGGTCATGCCGGGCTGGGTGAGCCCCAGCTGCGGGCCGATGACGTGCACGATGCCCTGGTCGCGGTCGCCCATGGGGGCCAGGCGGATGCCGAACTCGGCGGCGTTCCGGCGCAGCGCGTCGACCTGCGCCCGGCTGACCGGGTCGGCGATCGGCGACAGGATGTCCAGCGTGGGGACGTTGTGGTCCTCGGTGGCCATCGTGAGATCGGGGCGGCGCACCGTGCGCCCGGCCGTCCGGAGGCCGTCGAAGGCCTGCGGGCTCGTGACCTCGTGCACGAGGTGCAGGTCGATGTAGAGCAGGTCGGGCTCCCCCGACGTGCTGCGCACGACGTGGGCGTCGTAGACCTTCTCGGCCAGGGTCTTCGGCACGGGCTCGTCCCCTTCGGGTGACTGGTCGATCCCGAGTTGACTGTCTCACTCTTCGGGATGCGAGTATTGCTGTGTGGGACAGCCTAACCCGGTCGCGGTTCTGGACAAAGCGGTGTCGATCCTGCACGCCATCGCGCACGAGCCGGCGACCCTAGCCGAGCTCGTCGCGCGCACCGGCCTGCCCCGGGCGACGGCCCACCGGCTGGCCGTCGCGCTCGAGGGGCACCGCCTCGTCCGGCGCACCGACAGCGGCAGCTGGGCGCCGGGGCCGGCGCTCGCCGAGCTGGGGCGGGGCACCGCCGACATCGGCGAGATCGCCGCGCGCCACCTGGTCACGCTGCGCGACGCGACCGGCGAGAGCGCGCAGTTCTACGTGCGCGACGGCGCCACCCGCGTGTGCGTCTCCGCGGCGGAGCGCACCAGCGGCCTGCGGGACACCGTCCCGGTCGGCGCCCGGCTGCCGATGACGGCGGGGTCGGCGGCGCACGCCCTGCTGGCGTTCATGCCCGCCGACGAGGTGACCCGCCTGCTGCCGTCGGCGAGCTTCACGGCGCGCACGCTGCTCGACGTCCGGCGGCGCGGCTGGGCGCACAGCGTGGCCGAGCGCGAGGCCGGCGTCGCCTCGCTGTCGGCACCGGTCCGCGACGCCACCGGCACGGTGCTCGGCGCGGTGTCCATCTCCGGCCCGGTGGAGCGGCTCGGCCGCCGGCCGAGCCCCGAGGTCGTCGGCGTCGTGCTCGACGCCGCGGCGGCCATCTCCCGCGCGGCCCGCTGACCGTCGGGAACCGGCAGGCTGGTCGGGCAGCCCGCTCGCCCACCGGGGGGTGCGCTCAGCGCAGTCGCCGGGCCCCGGCGGACGGGACGGCGACGAAGGAGCGGGGGGCGGGGGCGCCCTCGCGGGCGAACCGGTCGGCGACGGCGGCGGTGACGGCGTCGACGGCATCGGCCTCGACGAGCGCGATCGCGCTGCCGCCGAAGCCGCCGCCCACCATGCGGACGCCGTGGGCGCCGGCGGCCACGGCGGCCTCCACGCAGGCGTCCAGCAGCGGCACCGAGACCTCGAAGTCGTCGCGCAGCGACGCGTGGCCCTCGGTGAGCAGCGGGCCGATCGACCGGGGGTCGGCGCCCGAGCGCAGCGCCCCCACCACCTGCAGCACCCGGGCGTCCTCGGTGACCACGTGCCGCGCCCGCCGGTGCAGCCGCTCGCCCTCGGGGGTGCCGTCGGCGAGGGCGTCGAGCGCGGCGACGTCGGGCACCTCGCGCAGCAGGCCGACCCCCAGCCGGGCGGCCGCCTCCTCGCACTCGCGGCGCCGGTCGCCGTAGCCGGAAGCGGCGTGGTGGTGCGTCGTGCCGCTGTCGAGCACGAGCAGCGCCAGACCGGCGGCGGCCAGGTCGAAGGGCACCTGCTCGCTGCTGCGGTCGCGGGTGTCGAGGAACAGCGCGTGCCCTTCCGTGCAGAGCACCGACGCCGACTGGTCGAGGATCCCGGTCGGGGCGCCGGCGAAGTCGTTCTCGGCGCGCCGCGCGACGTCCACCAGGTCGCCGGGGCCGAGGTGGAGGTCCAGGACGTCGCGCAGGGCCAGGGCGACGGCGCACTCCAGCGCGGCCGACGAGGACAGCCCGGCCCCGGCCGGCACGTCGCCGTCCACCAGGACGCTCAGCCCACCCGGTGCCGAGCCGGCCACCTGGTGCACGACCCCGGCCGCGTAGCCGGCCCAGCCCGAGGGGGTGCCCGGCTCCAGGTCGGCGACGGCGACGTCGGCGTCGTCGTCGGGGTGCTGCAGCGAGCGCAGGACCAGCCGGCCGTCGTCCCGCCGGCTGACGGCGGCGCGCGTCGTGTGCGGCAGCGCGACGGGCAGCACGTGGCCGCCGTTGTAGTCGGTGTGCTCACCGATGACGTTGACCCGCCCCGGCGCCGCCCAGACCCCCTCCGGGAGCCCGCCGAACCGCGCGGCGAAGGCCTCGGCGGCACGGTTCCCGGCCCGCTCCCCCGTCACCAGGTCACGGCCCGCAGCTGCTCGGCGACGTCCTCGGGATCGGTGTCGGTGATGAAGGCCCCCATGCCCGACTCGGAGCCGGCCAGGTACTTCAGCTTGCCCGGCGCCCGGCGCAGCGAGAACAGCTGCAGGTGCAACCACCACTCCTCGCGGCCCTCGTGCACGGGCGCCTGGTTCCAGGAGGCGATGTAGGGCATCGGGGTGTCGAAGCGGTGCGCGAAGCGGCCGAGGAGGTCCAGGTACACCTCGGCGAGGGCGTCCCGCTCGGCGTCGTCGAGCGCGGGGAGGTCGGGCACCTGGCGGGTGGGAAACAGCTGCACCTCGTAGGGCCAGCGCGCGGCCGCCGGCACGAACGCCGTCCAGTGCTCGTCGGCGGCGACCACCCGGGGGCCGCTCCGCTCGGCCGCGAGCACGTCGGCGAAGAGCCCGCGTCCGGTGGCGGCCCGGTGCCGCCGTGCCGAGGCGAGCACCCGCTCCACCCGGGGCGGCACGAACGGATAGGCGTAGACCTGGCCGTGGGGGTGGTCGAGGGTCACCCCGATCTCCTCGCCGTGGTTCTCGAAGCAGAAGACGTGCTCGACGCCCTCGAGCGCCGAGAGCTCGGCGGTTCGTTCGGCCCACACGTCGACGACCAGCCGCACCCGGTCCCGGTCGAGCTGGGCGAAGTCGCGGTCGTGCTCGCTGGTGAAGCAGACGACCTCGCAGCGGCCCAGCCCGGGCCGCCGCTCCGCGAGCGGGTTGCCGGGCGCCGCGGTCGGCACGCCCCGGTCGACGTCGGTGGCCAGCGACGCGAACCGGTTCTCGAGGACGACCACCTGGTAGTCGCTCTCGGGCACCTCGGTCGGCCGGCCGGGCCGGGAGGGGCACAGCGGGCACTGGTCGGCCGGCGGCAGGAAGGTCCGCGTCTGCCGGTGCGCGGCAACGACGACCCACTCGCCGAGCAGCGGGTCGAACCGCAGCTGCGAACGGGTGGCGACGGCGGGCAGGTCGCGGCCGTCCACGGCGTCGCGGGCCACGGCTCGTGCGTCGAAGTAGAGGATCTCCCGGCCGTCGGCCAGGGCACGCCTCGTCCGGAACACCGCGCGACCGCCTCCTCACCGCCTCACGGGCCTGAATGGCGGGCAGACGGTAAGCCCGCCCGTGATCACGCTGCCACCTGGAACGGCAGCAGCCCCCGCGAACGAGCTCGGGAACGGCGAGAGCCCCCGACCAGTGGTCGGGGGCTCTCGGTCGCGTAGCCCCGAAGGGATTCGAACCCTCGCTACCGCCGTGAGAGGGCGGCGTCCTGGGCCGCTAGACGACGGGGCCGTGCTGGGTGGTGCGAGAGGAACCAGGCTTCCTCGCTGGGGTACCAGGACTCGAACCTAGACTAACGGAACCAGAAACCGTCGGGCTGCCAATTACCCCATACCCCATGGGTGGCACCTCGCGGCGCCGGGAAGAACTGTACCCGACGTCCCGGGGGCGGGGCGCACCACCCCCCGGCCGGGGGGTCAGCGCGCCGGCACGGGTGCCGCTCCCGGCGGGACGCGCAGGTCCAGGGCGGGGGTGCGCAGCTCCGGCCGCGCCCGCCGCCGCCACCGGGCGACGAGCAGGACGAAGCCACCGAAGCCGGCCGCGGTGAGCGCCAGCGACACGGGCACGAGCCCGGCGGGCACCACGTTCGTGGCCACCGCGTCCCCCAGCAGTGCGACCAGCAGGAACAGCACCACGTTGTTGACCGCGTGCATCACCACGGCCGCCTCGATGCCCCCGGTCAGCCACACCACCCAGGAGGCGGCGAGGGCGAAGAGGAAGCGGTCGAGGAAGGTGGCGAGGTCCGGCGGCAGGTGCGCGAGGGAGAAGAGCGCACCGGTCACCACCGCGGCCACCACCGCGCCGGCACGCGGGGCGCGGATCCAGCCGGCGATCGCCTGGCTCAGGTAGCCGCGGAACAGGTACTCCTCCGCCGCCGACTGCAGCGGCGTGGTGAGCAGGACGACGGCCAGCAGCCAGCCCCACGAGCGGATCGGCCCGGTGACCTCCACCTCCCCCGCGGTGACGCCCACGAGCACCGACAGCCCGATGACGACGCCGATCGAAAGCAGCGCCAGCACGGTCAGCCGGGGCAGCAGCCGCCACCGGAACCGGGCGAGCACCGACGACGACCAGCCCGGCCGCATGCCGTGCGCCACCGCCCAGGCCAGCCACACGACCGGGATGCCCACGACCAGCGTCGCGTTGGTGACCAGCAGCGTGCCGGGGTCGGTGAGCTCGATCAGCGCCAGGTCGGGGCTGATCCCGGTGAGGATGCCCAGGACGCCGAGCAGCGCACCGGCCACGAGGAAGACCACCCCGAGCAGGAGCAGCCCCAGCAGGGGCCGCCACCAGGCCCAGTCGCGGGCGCGCATGGCGTGCAGGAACGACGTCGGCTCGTCGTGCGGCGGTGTGCCCGGCGGCAGCGCCCACCCGGCCGGCGGCGCCGGTGGGATCGGCGCCGGTGCGTAGGGCCCCGGTGGGAACGGCGCCGGTGCGTAGTGCCAGGGCGCCGGCGCGTAGGGCCCCGGTGCCTGCGGCCACGGCGGCACCGGGAAGCCCCCCGGCGCCGGCCGCAGCGTGGGCGGCGGTCCGGCGTAGGGCTCCTCGGCCGGACCCCCGCCGGCCGCCGGGTGGCTCATCCCGCCGACGCCACCGTGCGGGCCGCGGCCAGCCGGGCGAGCGTCCGCTCCCGGCCCAGCAGCTCCATCGACTCGTACAGCGGCGGGGACACCGTGCGCCCGCTGACGGCGACGCGGACCGGCCCGAACGCCTGGCGCGGCTTGCGCCCGAGACCCTCGACGAGCGCCTCCTTCAGCGCCTGCTCGATGGCCGGCGTGGCCCACTCCGGCAGCTCGCCCAGCGCCGCCGTCGCCGCGTCCAGCACCTCGACGGCGGCGTCGCCGGCCAGTTGCTTCTCGGCGGCGGCCGGGTCGATCTCCACCTCGTCGACGAACAGGAAGCCCAGCAGCCCGACGGCCTCGGAGAGCACCACCATGCGCTCCTGCGCCAGCGGCGCGATCGCCCGCAGCACCGCGTCCTGCTCGGCGGTGGGCGGCTCGCCGACGAGCCCGGCGGCGGCCAGGTGCGGCACCACCCGGGCGGTGAACTCCTCGACCGGCAGCGCCCGCAGGTGGGTGGCGTTGATCGCCTCGGCCTTCTTCAGGTCGAAGCGGGCCGGGTTGGCGCTCACCCGCGTGACGTCGAACGCCTCGACCAGCTCCGCCGTCGAGAAGATGTCGCGGTCCTCGGCGATCGACCAGCCCAGCAGCGCGAGGTAGTTCACCAGCCCCTCGGGCAGGAAGCCGCGCTCGCGGTAGACGTCGAGGTTCGACGTGGGGTCGCGCTTGGACAGCTTCTTGGTGCCCTCGCCCGTCACCAGGGGCAGGTGGCCGAAGCGCGGGGTGGCCTGCGCCACGCCGATGTCGGTGAGCGCCGCGTACAGCGCCAGCTGCCGCGGGGTCGAGGGCAGCAGGTCCTCGCCGCGGAGCACGTCGGTGATGCCCATGAGGGCGTCGTCGACCGGGTTCACGAAGGGGTACAGCGGAGCGCCGTTGCCGCGCACCAGCACGAAGTCCGGCACCGCGCCGGCGGCGAATCGCACCTCGCCGCGCACCAGGTCGGGCCAGGTGAGGTCCTCGTCGGGCATGCGCAGCCGCAGCACCGGCTGGCGGCCCTCGTCCCGGAAGGCCGCCTTCTGCGCGTCGGTGAGGAACCGGTCGTGGTTGTCGTAGCCGAGCTTGGGATCCTGGCCGGCCGCCCGCCGCCGGGCGTCGACCTCCTCGTTGGTCGAGAAGGACTCGTAGGCGTGCCCGGACTCGAGCAGCTTCGCGGCCACCTCCCGGTACACCTCGGACCGCTCCGACTGCCGGTACGGGCCGTTCGGGCCGCCGACCTCGGGGCCCTCGTCCCAGTCCAGGCCCAGCCAGCGCAGGCTGTCCAGCAGGTGCCGGTAGGACTCCTCCGAGTCGCGGGCGGCGTCGGTGTCCTCGATGCGGAAGACGAAGGTGCCGCCGTGGTGGCGGGCGTGCGCCCAGTTGAACAGGGCGGTGCGGATCAGCCCGACGTGGACCAGCCCGGTCGGCGACGGGCAGAAGCGGGTGCGGACGGTCACCGGGCGCCACCGGCGGTCGAGACGGCGTCGGCCGCCGTCACCGTGTTGGTCAGCGTGCCCAGCCCCTGCACCGAGCAGGAGACGGTCTGGCCGGGGCGGATCGGGCCGACGCCCGACGGGGTGCCGGTGAGCACGACGTCGCCGGGCAGCAGGGTCATCACCTGCGAGATGTAGGAGATCAACGTGGGGATGCCGAAGAGCAGCTGGCTGGTGCGGCCGGTCTGGCGGCGCTCGCCGTCGACGTCGCAGGTGACCTCCAGGTCGGCCGGGTCCAGGCCGATGCCGGTCAGGTCGGTCTCGATCCACGGCCCGAGGGGGCAGAAGGAGTCGAAGCCCTTGGCGCGGGTCCACTGCCCGTCGCCCTTCTGCATGTCCCGCTCGGTGACGTCGTTGGCGATGGTCCAGCCGAAGACGCTGCCCAGCGCCTGCTCGGGGGTGACGTTGCGGGCCCCGCGGGCGCCGATCACCACGGCGAGCTCCACTTCGTGGTGCACGTTGGTGCTGCCCGGCGGGATGCGGATCGCGTCACCGGGGCCGATGACCGACGTCGAGGGCTTGAGGAACAGCAGCGGCTCCCCCGGCGCGTCACCGGTGCCCATCTCCTTCACGTGCTCGGCGTAGTTCTTGCCGACGCACACCACCTTGCTCGGCAGGATCGGCGAGAGCAGCCGGATGTCGGCCTGGGCGAACCGGGCGCCGGTGAAGGAGACCTGGCCGAAGGGGTGGCCCTCGATCTGGGCCACCTGGCCGTCTCCGTCGAGGACGCCGAAGGACATGCCCTGAGGACTGGCGAAACGGACGATGCGCACGAGCCGAGGTTAGTCGCGCCGTTTCCTGCCTACCGTGCACCCATGGCCTGCCGGTTCAGCGAACTCGTCGTCGACAGCCGGGATCCCGAGTCCCTCGCCGCCTTCTGGGCGGCGGTGCTCGACTACCGGGTCGTGGGGCGGGAGGACGACGGCGCCGTCGAGATCGGCGCGGACGCCGGCTTCGGCGGGCCCGCGCCCACGCTGATCTTCGTGCCGGTCACCGACCCGACGCCGGGGAAGGTGCGCCTGCACATCGACGTCAGCCCGACCGACCGCGACCAGGATGCCGAGCTGCAGCGGCTGCTCGACCTCGGCGCGACGCCGGCCGACGTCGGCCAGCCCGCGGATGCGACCTGGCACGTCCTCGCCGATCCCGAGGGCAACGAGTTCTGCCTGCTGAGGGCCCGGCTGGACCCCGTCTGACGGGGCAGCCGCGGGCGCACGGGATGTCCTGCGGGCAGTACCTCTCTGCCCCGCCGACGTGGGCAGAGAGCGACCGCCCCAGCAGGCGGTCGCCGGGGACGGCAACTGGCCGCGGTCTCACGTCGAGTGGGGTCCGGAGGGTCCCGGGCGGCCGTGACGGCACGGCTCCGCGCAGCAGGGGGACGGCACGTGGCCGCGGTGTCATGGCGAGTGGGGCACGACTCCGCGCAGCGAGGAGACGGCACGTGGCCGCGGTGTCACGGCGAGTGGGGCCCGGAGGGTCCCGGGCAGCCGGGACGGCACGGCTCCGCGCAGCAGGGGGACGGCACGTGGCCGCGGTGTCATGGCGAGTGGGGCACGACTCCGCGCAGCGAGGAGACGGCACGTGGCCGCGGTGTCACGGCGAGTGGGGTCCGGAGGGTCCCGGGCAGCCGTGACGGCACGGCTCCGCGCGTCAGGGGGACGGCACGTGGCCGCGGTGTCGGCCGGAGGCCGACAATGTCACCGTGATCCTGATCGTCGTGAAGTTCCCCGTCCGTCCCGAGCGCGCCGACGAGTGGACCGGGCTGGCCGCCGACTACGCCCGTGCGGTCAACGCCGAGGAGGGTTCGCTGTTCTTCGAGTGGTCGCGGAGCCTCGAGGAGCCGCACACCTTCGTCTGCGTCGAGGGCTTCCGGGACGCCGACGCGGGTGCCGCCCACGTCGCCACGGACGCCTTCGCGCGCTTCGTCGAGCAGGCCCCCGACCTGGTCTCCGCGCAGCCGCAGATCATCTACGTGGACGCCCCCGACGTCACCGGCTGGGGCCCGATGGGCGAGATCCAGCCGCGCTGACCGGGTGAAACCCTTCCTGCTGCTGTCCTCCCGCCCCGAGGACGAGGCCGCGGACGAGGAGCACGCCTCCTTCCTGCGCTGCACCGCCCTGCCCGCCGCGCGGCTGCACCGCATCCGGCTGGAGGCCGGGCCGCTGCCGGCGCTCGACCTCGACGACTACGCCGGCGTCTTCCTCGGCGGCGGCCCGTTCAACTCCTCCGACGCGGAGAAGTCCGCCGTCCAGGTGCGGGTCGAGCGCGACGTCGGCCGCCTGCTCGACGAGATCGTCGACCGGGACCTGCCCTTCTTCGGCGCCTGCTACGGGATCGGCACCCTCGGCACCCACCAGGGCGGCGTCGTCGACCCCACGTACGCCGAACCGGTGTCGGCCGTGCAGGTGACCCTCACCCCGCAGGGCCGGGAGGACCCCCTGCTGGCCGGGGTGCCCGACCGCTTCTCCGCCTTCGTCGGCCACAAGGAGGCGTGCCGCGTGCTGCCGCCCACCGCGCTGCTGCTGGCCTCGTCGGCGACCTGCCCGGTGCAGATGTTCAAGGTGAAGCGCAACGTGTACGCCACCCAGTTCCACCCCGAGCTCGACGTCGCCGCGATCGTCGCCCGGGTGCGCATCTACCAGCACGCCGGTTACTTCGCGCCGTCCGAGGTGGAGGCCGTCGTCCAGCGGCTGACCCCCGCGGTGGTGACCGCGCCCGGCCGGCTGCTGGCGAACTTCGTCGCCCGCTACGGCTGAGGCCGGCGCAGCACCGCGTAGGTGAGCGCGTCGACGAGCGCGTGCCACGACGCCTCGACGATGTTCGCGTGGACGCCGACCGTGGTCCACTCCCCCACCCCGTCGGTGGTGTCGATGAGCACGCGGGTGGTCGCGCTGGTGCCGCCCTTCCAGCCGAGGATGCGGACCTTGTAGTCCGCCAGGGAGACGTCGGCCAGCTGCGGGTAGCGATGCACCAGCGCCTGGCGCAGCGCGTTGTCCAGGGCGTTCACCGGGCCGTTGCCCTCGCCGGTGCTGATGATCCGCTCACCGTCGACGTGCACCTTGACCGTCGCCTCGCTGACGACGACGCCGTTGCCCCAGTGCTCGACGGAGGTCCGGTAGCTCTCCAGCTCGAACAGGGGTGGCGGCGCCTCCGGCAGCTGCGCGCGCAGCAGCAGCTCGAAGGAGGCGTCGGCGGCCTCGAAGGACCAGCCGTCGGCCTCCAGCACCTTCACCTGGTCGACCACCCGGCCGATCGCGTCGGTCTGGCCGGTGAGGTCCACGCCCAGCTCGCGCCCCTTCAGCTCGACCGAGGCCCGCCCGGCCATCTCGGTGACGAGGATGCGCATGTCGTTGCCGACGACCGCTGGCTCCAGGTGGTTGTAGAGCTCCGGGCTGACCTTGATCGCACTGGCGTGCAGGCCGGCCTTGTGCGCGAACGCCGAGGCGCCCACGTAGGGCTGGTGGTCGTCGGGGGCGATGTTGGCGAGCTCGGCGATCGCGTGGCTGACCCGCTGCAGCTCCGGGAGGCACTCGGCGGGAACCGCGGGGACGCCCATCTTGGTGACCAGGTTGGCGATCAGCGCGAACGTGTCGGCGTTGCCGGCCCGCTCCCCGTAGCCGTTCGCCGTCCCCTGCACGTGGGTGACGCCCGCCTCGACCGCGGCCAGGGTGTTGGCGACGGCGCACCCGGTGTCGTCCTGGCAGTGGATGCCCAGCTTCCCGTCCACGCGGGACGACACGTCGGCGACCACCCGACCCACGCCCATGGGCAGCATGCCGCCGTTGGTGTCGCACAGGACGCCGACCTCCGCCCCGGCCTCGAACGCCGCCTGCAGCACGCGCACACCGTAGTCGCGGTCGGTCGCGTAACCGTCGAAGAAGTGCTCGCAGTCGAGGAACACCCGGCGGCCGTGCGACACGAGGAAGGCGACCGTGTCGGCCACCATCGCCAGGTTCTCCTCCAGCGTCGTGCGCAGGGCCTCGCGGACGTGCCGGACGTCGGACTTCGCGACCAGGCAGACCACCGGCGTCCCGGCGTCCAGCAGCGCGCGCACCTGCAGGTCGTCCTCCACGGCGACGCCGGCCTTGCGGGTCGCGCCGAACGCCACGAGCTGCGCGTGCTTGAGCTGCAGCTCGGTGCGCGCACGGGCGAAGAACTCGGTGTCCTTCGGCAGAGCCCCGGGCCACCCGCCCTCGATGAAGCCGACCCCGATCTCGTCCAGCAGCCGGGCGACCGCGAGCTTGTCCGCGACCGAGTAGCTGATGCCCTCGCGCTGGGCGCCGTCGCGCAGCGTGGTGTCGAAGACGTGGAAGTCGGTGCTGGTCATGAGGTCTCCCGGGGCGGTGGTATCGGCCCGAACACGAAAAAGACCCCCCGGGTACGGGAGGTCTGCGCGCAGTCGGGGAGGTGACTGCGCGCTAGGCGATGATGATCGTGCCGGTGGGGTGCATCGCGGTCAGTCAATCACAACTGGAACGGCCCCGACCATGATCGCCGTCCTCACCGCGGGTCCGCCCGCCGCGGGCGGCCCCCCCCCGCCGGCGCCCGGGCGCAGAGGGCGGCCCCCGGGGGGCCTGAACCCGGCCGCTCCTCAGCCGCCGGCGAGCGCCGCGAGGCGGTCGCCCACCTCGGCCGTGCGGATCGTCGCCCGCGGGTCCCGCGTGGACAGGTCGAAGGCGACCGCCGCGTCGACCTTGCGCGCCTGCTCGCTGCGGCCCAGGTGCTCGAGCAGCAACCCGACCGACAGCACGGTGGCGGTCGGGTCGGCGATGCCCTGGCCGGCGATGTCGGGAGCCGAGCCGTGCACCGGCTCGAACATGCTCGGGTTGGTGCCCGAGGCGTCCAGGTTGCCGCTGGCCGCCAGCCCGATGCCACCGGTCACCGCGGCGGCGACATCGGTGACGATGTCGCCGAAGAGGTTGTCGGTGACGATGACGTCGTAGCGGCACGGGTCGGTGATGAAGAACATCGAGGCGGCGTCGACGTGCTGGTAGGCGACGCTGACCTCCGGGAACTCGACCGACACCTCCTCCACGACCCGCGACCAGAGACCCCCGGCGTGGGTGAGCACGTTGGTCTTGTGGATCAGGGTCAGGTGCTTGCGCGGACGGGTGACGGCCCGCTCGAACGCGTACCGGACCACGCGCTCCACGCCGAAGGCGGTGTTGAGGCTGACCTCGGTGGCGACCTCCTGCGGGGTGTCCTTGCGCAGCACCCCGCCGTTGCCGACGTAAGGCCCCTCGGTGCCCTCGCGGACGCACAGCATGTCGATCGGCCCGGCGTCGGCCAGCGGGCTGCGGACGCCGTCGAACAGCTTCGCGGGGCGCAGGTTGACGTGGTGGTCGAGCTCGAAGCGCAGCCGCAGCAGCAGCCCGCGCTCGAGGATGCCCGGCGGGACGCTGGGGTCGCCGATGGCGCCGAGCAGGATGGCGTCGTGCTGGCGGAGTTCGTCGAGCACCGTGTCCGGCAGCAGCTCACCGGTGCGCTGCCAGCGCGCGGCGCCCAGGTCGTAGGGCGTCGTCTCCAGGTCGGGAGCGACCGCGCGGAGGACCTTGAGGCCCTCCGCCACGACCTCGGAACCGATGCCGTCTCCGGGGATCACTGCCAGGCGCATGGGAAGGGACACTAGGTCAGACGGTGGCCGGGTCTGCGGGCCGGGCTGCCGACGCTCCGGTGGAAACGCTCGCCGGCCCCGTCGTCCCGGCCATCCCGGCCGACCGCGGCGGTCCTTGCCCCCGCTCGGGGGCACCGCCATCCTGACCGTGACGCCGGCGCAGGCCGGCCCCGACGGAGGAGAACAGTGAGCCAGTCCGACGACCAGCGTCGTTCCGAGTCCCAGCCGTACGGCGCCGGGAGCGGGCAGGAGCACGGCCAGCCCTCCTACGAGCAGCAGCAGTACGGTCAGCCGCAGCACGGGCAGCAGGGGTATGGCCAGTACGGCCAACCGCAGTACGGACAGCCGCAGTACGGGCAACCCCAGTACGGGCAGCCGCAGGGCTACGGGCAGCAGTACGGAGCACCGTCCCCCTACGGCCAGCAGCCCCAGCCCTACGGCGGGTACGGCGACCCCGGCGTGCCCGCGAAGCCGGGCGGGGTGATCACGGCGGCCGTGCTCGGCTTCGTCTACGGCGCGATCGGGCTGCTGGTCACCTTCTTCCTCCTGATCATCGGCGCCGCCGCCAGCGGCGCCGGCGGCGGTCTGGACGAGGAGATCCCCGGCTTCGGCGCGGTCACCGGTGCCGTCGGGGGCGCGCTCCTCGGCTTCGGCGTGCTCGCCCTGGCGTGGACGGTCGTGATGGTCTGGGGTGCGGTGTGGGCCCTGACCGGCCGCAGCCGGGTGCTGCTGCTCGTCGGCGGCTCGATCGCCCTCACCTTCACCACCATCGGGCTCCTCGGCAGCGTGGTCGACGGCACCGCCGGGGACGTCGTGGTGAACCTGCTCTTCTTCCTGGCGGCGCTCGCGATCGTCGTCCTGCTGTCGCTCAAGCCGGCCGCCCAGTTCTTCGCCGCCCACCGCTACCGCCGCACCGGTCGCTGAACCGGGTGGTTCCGGCCGGAGAAACTCCGGCCGGTGCTGCCCCGGCCCGACGCCGGTGTGACCATTCCTACGACCCGTTCCCCGTCGGTCACGACGAGGACCCCGAGCAGGAGGAAACCGCGATGTCCAGCTCCACCGGTCCCGATCCCGACCACCCGCAGGGCAGCTCACCGCAGGGGCAGCCGGACTGGGGGCCGCCGCCCGGCCAGCAGCCGGCCCCGGGGTACGGCCAGCAGAACCCCCAGCAGTACGGGCAGGGCTACGGCCAGCAGCCCGGCGGCTACCCCGACGCCCCGGCCGGCTACGGGCAGGCGCCCGGCGGGCAGCGCCCGAGTCAGGTCACCGCGGCGGCGATCATCGGGGTGGTGATCGGCGGCCTGGGCACGCTGGGCGGGCTCCTCACCCTCTTCGCCATCGGTGCGGTCTTCGAGATCGACGCGCTGCTGGGCATCCTGGCGCTGCTGTCGTTCGCGGCGGCCGTCGTCCTGCTCATCGGCGGCATCCAGGTGCTGCGGGGGCAGGAGCCGCGGCTGCTGCTGCTGGGCAGCTACGCGTCGATCGGGCTGCAACTGCTGTACCTGCTCTGGGGCCTCGTCCAGGACGAGG
Organism: Blastococcus carthaginiensis; assembly: GCF_030731085.1. Taxonomy (NCBI): domain Bacteria; kingdom Bacillati; phylum Actinomycetota; class Actinomycetes; order Geodermatophilales; family Geodermatophilaceae; genus Blastococcus; species Blastococcus carthaginiensis. The sequence continues at coordinate 118,635 of NZ_JASNFN010000011.1, forward strand.
GGTTCGTCTTCACCGGCCTGCTGGGCTTCGTGCTGCCGATCCTGGTCGTGGTGCTGCTCCGCACCGAGCAGTCCCGGCGGTACTTCGCCTCGCGCGGTCAGTCCGTCTGACCTCCCGCCGGACGCACGACGGCCCCCGCTGCCTCGGGCAGCGGGGGCCGTCGTCCATCAGTTGCGGGCGGCGGTGCCGGTGTAGTCGTCGGACGCCGACACCCAGCTCATGAGCCCGCGCAGCTTGCGCCCGGTCTCCTCGATCGGGTGCGCCTCGGCGGCGGCCCGCTTGGCCGTGAAGTCCGGCGCCCCGGCGTCCTGGTCGGCGATGAAGGCCGCGGCCCACGAGCCGTCCTTGATCGCGTCGAGGACCTCCTTCATCGACTCCTTGACGCGGGCGTCGATGACCTTCGGGCCGGAGGTGTAGTCGCCGTACTCGGCGGTGTCGGACACCGACCAGCGCTGCTTGGCGATGCCGCCCTCGTACATGAGGTCGACGATCAGCTTCAGCTCGTGCAGGCACTCGAAGTAGGCGACCTCGGGCTGGTATCCGGCCTCGGTGAGGGTCTCGAACCCGGCGGTGATCAGCGCGCTCGCGCCACCGCAGAGCACGGCCTGCTCGCCGAAGAGGTCGGTCTCGGTCTCCTCGGCGAAGGTCGTCCGGATGACGCCGGCGCGGGTGCCGCCGATGCCCTTCGCGTAGGAGAGCGCGAGCGGGAGCGCGCTGCCGCCGGCGTCCTGCTCGACGGCGACGAGGCAGGGCACGCCCTTGCCGTTCTCGAACTCCCGGCGCACCAGGTGGCCGGGGCCCTTCGGGGCGACCATCGCGACGTCGACGCCGGCCGGGGGCTTGATGTAGCCGAAGCGGATGTTGAAGCCGTGGCCGAAGAACAGCGCGTCGCCGTCCTGCAGGTTGGGCTCGACCGACTCGGTGTACAGATGCCGCTGCACGTGGTCCGGGGCCAGGATCATGATCAGGTCGGCCTCGGCGGCCGCCTCGGCCGGCGTGACCACCCGCAGGCCCTCGGCCTCGGCCTTGGCCCGGCTCTTGCTGCCCTCGGGCAGGCCGACGCGGACGTCGACGCCGGAGTCGCGCAGCGACAGCGCGTGGGCGTGGCCCTGGCTGCCGTAGCCCAGGACGGCGACGGTCCGCCCCTGGATGATCGAGAGGTCGGCGTCGTCGTCGTAGAAGATCTCGGCGGCCATGCTGGTGGTTGTTCCCTTCGGTTGGAGGTGCGAAGACTTAGGCGCTGCGTTCGACCGGGCGCAAGGTACCGGCGCCGGACATCGCGCGCGGTCCCCGCCCCAGGGCGACGGTGCCGGACTGGGCCATCTCCTTGATGCCCAGCGGCGCGAGCACCGCGAGCAGCGCCTGGAGCTTGTCGGGTGTCCCGGTGGCCTCCAGCGTCACGGTGTCCGGGTTGACGTCGACGACGCGCGCCCGGAACAGCTCCGCGGTCTGCAGCACCTGGGTGCGCTCGGTCATCGGCGCGCGGACCTTGACCAGCAGCAGTTCGCGCTGCACGGCGGCCTCGCCGTCCAGCTCGACGATCTTGATGATCTCGATGAGCTTGTTCAGCTGCTTGGTGATCTGCTCGAGCGGCTGGCTCTCCGCGTCGACGACGATCGTCATGCGGGAGAGGTCGGGGTTCTCCGTCGGCCCCACCGCGAGCGACTCGATGTTGAACCCGCGGCGGCTGAACAGCGCCGAGACGCGGGCCAGCACACCGGACTTGTTCTCGACCAGCACCGAGAGCGTGTGCCTGCTCATCTGGTTCACACCTGCCCGTCGCCGAAGACCGGGCGCAGGTCGCGCGCGGCCAGGATGTCGTCGTTGCTCGCGCCGGCGGCCACCATCGGCCACACCTGGGCGTCGGCCCCGACCACGAAGTCGATGACCACCGGGGCGTCGTCGATCTCCATCGCCTTCTGGATGACCGCGTCGACCTCCTCCTTGGTCTCGCACCGGAGCCCCACGCAGCCCAGGGCCTCGGCCAGGGCGACGAAGTCGGGGATGCGCACCGGCTTCGGGGTGCCGTCGGCATGGCGCGCGTGCAGCTTCGTGTTCGAGTAGCGGCCCTCGTAGAACAGGGTCTGCCACTGCCGGACCATGCCGAGGTTGCCGTTGTTGATGACGGCGACCTTGACCGGGATCCCCTCGATGGCGCAGGTCGCGAGCTCCTGGTTGGTCATCTGGAAGCAGCCGTCACCGTCGATGGCCCACACGGTGGTCCCGGGGCAGCCGTACTTGGCACCCATCGCCGCGGGCACGGCGTATCCCATCGTGCCGAGCCCGCCGCTGTTGAGCCAGGTGCCGGGCTTCTCGTAGGAGATGAACTGCGCGGCCCACATCTGGTGCTGGCCGACGCCGGAGGTGTAGATCGCCCCGGGCCCCGCGATGGCCCCCAGCCGCTCGATCACGTACTGCGGGGACAGCGCGCCGTCCTCGGGCCAGTCGTAGCCGAGCGGGTAGCGCTCCCGCCAGTCCTCCAGCTGGGCCCACCAGGCCACGAGGTCGGGCGTGCGGCCGGCCTCGTGCTCGGCGCTCAGCGCCTCGACCAGCTGCGCGATGGTCTCCTTCGCGTCGCCCACGATCGGCACGTCGGCCTTGCGGTTCTTGCCGATCTCGGCCGGGTCGATGTCGGCGTGGACCACCAGCGCCTCGGGCGCGAAGCTCGACAGCTGCCCGGTCACCCGGTCGTCGAACCGGGCACCCAGGGCGACGATCAGGTCGGCCTTCTGCAGCGCGGTCACCGCCGCGACGGTGCCGTGCATGCCGGGCATGCCCAGGTGCTGGGGGCTGCCGTCGGGGAAAGCGCCGCGGGCCATGAGGGTGGTGACGACCGGGGCCCCGGTCAGCGCGGCCAGCGCGGCCAGCTCCTCGGTCGCCTGCGCCTTGAGCACACCACCACCGACGTAGAGGACCGGCCGGCGGGCGCCGGCGACCAGCGCCGCCGCCTCGCGGACCTGCTTGCCGTGCGGACGGGTGGTCGGCTTGTAGCCGGGGAGGTCGAGCCGCGGCGGCCAGGTGAAGTCGGTGGTCGCCTGCAGCACGTCCTTCGGGATGTCCACCAGCACCGGACCGGGCCGGCCGGTGGAGGCCAGGTGGAACGCCTCGGCGATCCGCTGCGGGATCTCCGCGGCGCTGGTCACCAGGAAGTTGTGCTTGGTGACCGGCATCGTGATGCCGCGGATGTCGGCCTCCTGGAAGGCGTCGGTGCCGATCGCGGCGCTGGGGACCTGCCCGGTGATCGCGACGATCGGGACCGAGTCCATGTAGGCGTCGGCCAGCGGGGTGACCAGGTTCGTGGCGCCGGGCCCGGAGGTCGCCATGCAGACGCCGACCCGGCCGGTCGCCTGGGCGTACCCGGTGGCGGCGTGGCCGGCGCCCTGCTCGTGGCGGACCAGCACGTGGCGCACGTGCGAGTCGAAGAGCGGGTCGTACGCCGGCAGGATCGCGCCGCCGGGGATGCCGAAGACCACGTCGACGCCGACCGCCTCGAGGGAGCGGACGAGGCTCTGCGCGCCGGTGATGCCGGCCACGGGCTGGGCGGCGGCCTCGGCCACGGAGCGGGCCGTGGTCTCGACACCGGTCAGCGCCGCGGCGGCCTCGCGGGTGGCGGCCTCGGAGTCGGGGGCCTCGTTCGGGGTGGTGGTCATCGCGCGGGTCTCCTGTGCCTTGCGGCGTGGTACGGGCTGGTGCGACGGACGACGTGCTCGCTGTGCGGCAGGTCACGGCCAACAAAAAACCCCTCGTGCCCCGGGCACGAAGGGTCAGCGCGTCGGTCGGTGACCGGACGCGCTAGGCGATTACGAGGACGCCGGGGGTGCGGGCGTCGGCGGGCATGCTGGTGCGAGGCACGGGGACACTGTGCGCCCGCGGCCCGCCCGCCGTCAACCGTCGCGTCCCACCAGGTGGACACCTCCGTCCATTTTCGTCGCGGGGGGCTCGGGGACGTCCAATACCGAGTCGTCGAAGCCGGCGAGCAGCGCGCGCAGCTCGGCGAAGGGCATCGGCCGCCCGAAGAGGTAACCCTGCAGGTAGCGGCAGTCCATGGCCTGCAGCTCGGCCAGCTGGGCCTCGGTCTCCACGCCCTCGGCGACGACGTCCATGCCGAGCGCGCGGCCGAGCTCCACGACGCTGGCCACCAGCGCGCGACCGCGCGGATCCGTGTCGATGCCGGCCACGAACTCGCGGTCCATCTTCAGGATCTGCACCGGCAGCCGGGCCAGGTACGCCAGCGAGGACCACCCCCGCCCGAAGTCGTCCAGCGAGAGCACGACGCCCATGCCGCGCAGCGTCTCCAGGTCGCCGAGCGCCCCCTCGTGCGCGTCCAGCAGCACCGACTCGGTGATCTCCAGGATGAGCTTGTCGGCGGGCAGCTGCGCCGCGGCGAGCACGGCCGCGACGTCCGGGGCCAGGCAGCCGGCCTGCAGGTGGCGCACCGAGACGTTGACGCCCGTCTGCACGTCCCAGCCGTCGGCCAGCAGCACCGCCGCCTGCTCGGTCGCCACCCGGAGCACCCAGCGCTGGAGCGGGACGATCAGCCCGTCCTCCTCCGCGAGCGGGATGAACTCGTCCGGCGGCACGGTGCCCAGGAGCGGGTGCTCCCAGCGCACCAGCGCCTCCAGCCCGAGCACGCGGCGGTCGTGCACGCCGACGACGGGCTGGTACAGCACCCGCAGCTGGCCCTCGGCGATCGCCGCGGGCAGGTCGCGGGCCAGCCGGGTGCGCCGGCCGACCGCCGCGTCGACCGCCTCGCCCGAGGAGCGCACGCAGCGCTTGCCCGCGGCCTTGGCCGCGCGCAGGGCCAGGTCGGCCTGCCGGACGGTGGCCGACACGTCGGCGGCGGGGTCGAGCTCGGCCAGGCCGATGCTGCCCGAGACGGCGAACCGCGGGCCGGCGCCCTGCCCGTCGGGCGACGGCGCCCGGAACGGCCGGTCCAGGGACACGACCAGCCGCTCGGCCAGTCCGGTGGCCTCCTGGAGACCGCCGGGCACCAGGAGCGCGAACTCGTCGCCGCCGAGCCGGGCGACGAGGTCCTGCTCCCGGGCACCGGTGCGCAGCTGGTCGGCCACCTGGGTGAGCAGTGCGTCGCCGGCCTCGTGCCCGGCGACGTCGTTGACGGCCTTGAAGCCGTCGAGGTCGACCAGCAGCACGCAGCTCGGCCGGCCTTCGGCGGCCCGGCCGCGTGCGTCCTCGAGCGAGGAGAGGAACCGGGCCCGGTTGGGCAGCCCGGTGAGGTAGTCGGTCCAGGCCATGCGCTCGAGCTCGCGCTGGGTGGAGCGGTGCGCGGTGACGTCGCGCAGGTGGAGCACGAGACCCGCGCGCAGCGCGCTCCCCGGCACCCCGGCGCGGGCGGCACCGGAGAGCTCGACGTCGCGCCGGTCGCCGCCGCGGGTGACCATGCGGACGGTCGGCGGCAGCGCGGCGGGATCCGCCGGCACGCTGCCGCGCAGGACGTCCTCCAGCACCACGCCGTCGTCGGCGTCGACCAGGTCGGCCAGCCGGCGGCCGGTGAGCTCCCGCTCGGACCACCCGAGCTGGCTGTGCACCGCGCCGGAGACCCAGTGCACCCGGCCGTCGTCGTCCAGGACGACGGTGACGTCCTCGGCGCTGGCGGCCAGCGCCCGGAAGTACGCCTCCGTCTGCGCCAGCCGGCGGGTCAACCGCGCGTCGTCGGCGGCCCAGAGCAGCCCGCGCACCGACATCAGCAGGACGAGCAGGACGACCAGCCCCTGCTCGAGGAGCGTGAACGCGTGCCCGGCGCTGAGCAGCGCCACCACGACGCCGGCCACGCCGTAGCTGGTGGGGTGGCCCAGGACCACAGCGAGCAGCGCGGGAACCGCGGGTTCCCCGGCACCCGTGACCGGCTGGCCGGGGTCCTCGTCGACGGCGCGCACGGCGGCGGCCAGCATGCCCGACCACGCCACCACCGTCAGCACACCGGAGGCGGCGTCGCCCACCACGTTGGCGAGCGCACCCGCGATCGCGACGACGACCAGGGCGACCATCGTGACCAGCAGCCAGACGGCCGACCGCCGGCGCACCCGCGGTACGCGCGAGACGGCCATCAGGGCCACGCCGCAGAGCAGCGCGCCCGAGACGGGGTAGCCGACGGCCAGCAGCGTGTCGACCGGACCGCGGCGGCCGGCGACGGCGTCCGAGAGCACCAGCGAGCCGACCAGCACCAGCGCCACGAGCACGACCGCGCCGTCGAGGAGCTCGCGCACACCCGGCCGGCGACCGGCGCGGGGCGGCAGGAGCGACAGGCAGCTCGCGACCGCGAGGGGGACGGCGAGGACCTGCGGCACGTGTGCCCAGATGCTCTGCGCGTGCGCACCGCCGGGGTCGACGACCGACACGAGCTGTCCGCAGACCAGCAGGGCGGCGACGAGGGCGAGGGCGCGCCAGGGCCGGCGCGACCGGCGGTCGAGCCGGTTGCCGTGCCGGACGACGACCCCCGCCGCGACCGCGGACGAGAGCGCCAGCAGCAGCGGGGTGGTCCGGTGCGCGAGGGGGCCGGACAGCAGCTGGACCGCCACGGTCAGCGCGGCCAGCAGCCCGAGGACCGCGAACGCCGTGGCCGACTCCCGCCGGCACCGGGCGTCCTCGCGTGCGGCCGGGACCTGCACCGCGACCGGCAGCCGCGGGGCAGGGCGGAGCCACGGGTGCGACGGCACGAACACGTGCCTGCCACCGGGCTGCTCGGGCCACGTGCTCACGACCACCGGATCGGCACCGGGGCGGTCCCGCTGAGCCGGTACCGCCCCGGTGTCACCCCGTCGGGGGGGGTCAGCCGCAGATGGCGCCCTGCGCCGCCGACCCGACCAGCTTGGCGTACTTGCCGAGCACGCCGGTGGTGTACCGCGGCGGGAGCGGCGCCCAGCCCTCGGCCCGGCGGGCCAGCTCGTCGGCGTCGACCAGCAGGTCGAGGGTGCGGGTGGTCAGGTCCAGCCGGATCCGGTCGCCGTCGCGCACGAAGGCGATCGGGCCGCCGTCGGTGGCCTCGGGGGCGACGTGGCCGATGCACAGGCCCGTGGTGCCGCCGGAGAACCGGCCGTCGGTGAGCAGCAGGACGTCCTTGCCGAGGCCGGCGCCCTTGATGGCGCCGGTGACCGCGAGCATCTCGCGCATCCCCGGGCCGCCCCGCGGGCCCTCGTAGCGGATGACGACGACGTCACCGGGCTGCAGCGTGCCGTCGGTGACGGCGTCCATGGCCCCCTGCTCGCCGTCGAAGACCCGGGCGGTGCCCTCGAAGACGTCGGCGTCGAAGCCGGCCGACTTCACCACGGCGCCCTCGGGTGCCAGCGAACCGCGCAGGATGCTCAGCCCCCCGGTGCGGTGGATCGGGTCGTTCATGGCGTGCACGATCGTGCCGTCGAGGTCCGGCGGGGCGATCTCGGCCAGGTTCTCGGCCATCGTCTTCCCGGTCACGGTGAGCGCGTCCCCGTGCAGGAGCCCGGCGTCGAGCAGCGCGCGCAGGACGACCGGCACGCCACCGACCCGGTCGACGTCGGTCATGACGTACTTGCCGAAGGGCTTCACGTCCGCGAGGTGCGGCGTCCGGTCGCCGATGCGGTTGAAGTCGTCGAGGGTCAGCTCGACCTGGGCCTCGTGCGCCATGGCGAGCAGGTGCAGCACCGCGTTGGTCGAGCCGCCCAGCGCCATGACGACGGTGATGGCGTTCTCGAAGGCCTCGCGGGTCATGATCTGCCGCGCGGTGATCCCCTTGCGCAGCAGGTTGACCACCGCCTCGCCGGAGGCGACCGCGTACGCGTCGCGCCGGCTGTCGGGGGCGGGCGGCGCGGCGCTGCCGGGGAGGGCCATGCCGATCGCCTCGGCGACGCTGGCCATCGTGTTGGCGGTGTACATGCCGCCGCAGGAGCCCATGCCCGGGCAGGCGGCCTTCTCGATCGCGTCGAGCTCGTCCTGGGTGATCAGCCCGCGGGCGCACGCGCCGACGCCTTCGAAGACGTCGATGATCGTCAGGTCCCGGTCGCCGAGCTTGCCCGGCAGCGTGGAACCCGAGTACAGGAAGACGCTGGCCAGGTCCAGCCGCGCGGCGGCCATGAGCATGCCGGGCAGCGACTTGTCGCAGCCCGCGAGCAGGACCGAGCCGTCCAGCCGCTCGGCGAACATGACGGTCTCGACCGAGTCGGCGATCACCTCGCGGGAGACCAGCGAGGCGCGCATGCCCTCGTGACCCATGGAGATGCCGTCGGACACCGAGATCGTGCCGAACTCCAGCGGGAACCCGCCGGCGGCGTGCACGCCCTCCTTGGCCCGCTTGGCCAGCCGGTCCAGCGACAGATTGCACGGGGTGATCTCGTTCCACGACGAGGCGACGCCGATCTGCGGCTTGGCGAAATCGTCGTCGCCCATGCCCACCGCCCGGAGCATCGCGCGCGCCGGGGCCTTCGCCAGCCCGTCGGTCACCTCGTGGCTGCGGGGCTTGAGCGGGCTGTGGGTCGCGCCCGCGGGCTCGTTTCCGGGGATGAGGTCCTCGCCGATCGTCACGAGCGGGGATGGTAGGCCCGTCCCCCGACGGGCTGCGGGGCGCGGGTGGGAGGATCGCCCTCCGTGACGCCTCCCGCCCGCTTCCGGATGAACCGGAGCGCGCTGCTGCCCGTGATCATCCTGGCCCTCTGCGTCCTCCCCACCGCCCTGGTCAGCCCGTGGACCCTCCTGCTCCTGGTGATCCCGGCCGTGGTGGCCGCGTGGGTGCTGCGGACCGGGGTCGACGTCGGCGACGACGGGATCACCGCCCGCTCGCTGCTGGGTTCCCGCACCGTGGCCTGGTCGGAGCTCTCCCGCCTCCGGCTGGGCGGGCGCGGCGACGTGTGGCTGGGAACGACGGGCGGGACCGAGGTGCGGCTGCCGGTGCTCCGGGTGCGCGACCTGCCCCGCCTGGCCGCCGCCTCGGGCGGGCGCCTCGCCGACCCCTCCGCCCGCCCGGCGGATCAGTAGTCGCCGACGACGTTCGCCAGCGGCTGCCCCGCGAGGATGCGGCCGATCTGCTCGGTGACCGCCGCCGTCGCCCGCTCCCACGTCTCGGGCACCTCACCGCCGATGTGCGGGGTGAGCAGCAGGTTCGGCGCGCACCACAGCGGATGCCCCTCCGGGAGCGGCTCGGGATCGGTGACGTCGACCGCCGCGCGCAGCCGGCCCGAGGTGAGCTCGGCCAGCAGCGCCCCGGTGTCGACGACCGGACCGCGGGCGGCGTTGACCAGCAGCGCGCCGTCGGGCAGGGCGGTCAGGAAGCGCGCGTCGACCATCCCGGTGGTCTCGGGCGTCAGGGGCACGAGCAGCACGACGACGTCGGCCTCGGGCAGCAGCTGGGGCAGCTCCGACATGGTGCGCACCCCCTCCCGCGGGCGGCGCGCGACGTAGGTGAGCCGCACGTCGAACCCGGCGAGCATGCGGCCCACCGTGGTCGCGATGTCACCGGCGCCGATCACCAGCACCCGGGCGCCGACCAGCGACCGGTGCGTGGTGAACGACCACCGGCGGGCCTCGTGCTCGCGGACGAAGAAGGGCAGCCCGCGCTGGGCGGCGAGCGTCGCCGCCATGACCCACTCCGCGGTGGCCGGGGTGTGCGCGCCGCGGGCATTGCACAGCACGACGCCCTCGGGCATCCGCCCCGCGAACCCCTCGGCGCCGGCACTGGTCAGCTGCACCAGCCGCAGGCGTGGCAGCGCCTCGAGCAGACCCTCCGGCGCGGTCCGTGTCGAGGGCACCCAGACCTGGGCCTGCGCGGCCTCCCCGTGGGGTAGTTCGTCCTCCGGCTTCCAGCTGCGCGCCCGCACCCGCGGGGACAGCTCCTCCACCGCCTCGGCCAGCCGCCGGGACGGGACCAGCACGTGCAGCGTCTCGTCCGCCGCCAGCTCCAGGGTCGTCACCGCTTCACGCTAGCCAGCAGCGCGCCCGCGTGCGCACCCCGGCCGCGCGTCCGCCGCACGTACTCTGGGCCGGGTGAGGCGGACGAGGGCGCGGAGCGCACCGCGCGCGGCCGCCGCGCTGCTCGCCGGCCTGCTGCTGGCCGGCTGCGGCGGTGGCGGCTACGAGCCCGCCGGCCCCTTCCGCCCGCTGCCGGAGGGCCCTCCGCCGCAGGTCGGCCCGCCCACGGCGACCCTGCCGCCGCCCGCGGACCCCGCGCAGCCCGGCTCGGGCGAGGAGCAGGGCGACCCCAACGTGGTCGCCAGCGGGCTGAGCGTGCCCACCGGCCTGGTGCTGCTGCCCGACGGCTCGGCCGTCGTCGGCGAGCGGGACACCGGGCGGCTGCTGCAGGTCTTCCCCGACCGGTCGCCGGCGGTGGAGCTCATGACCGTGCCGGGGCTGGACACCAGCGGCGACGGCGGGCTCCTGGGGCTGGCGCTCTCCCCCACCTTCCTCGAGGACGGGCTGCTGTTCGCCTACATCACCACGGCGACCGACAACCGGGTGGTGCGCTTCCCGATCGGTGGGACGCCGAACCCGGTGCTCACCGGCATCCCGCGCGGCGAGACCGGCAACGGCGGCGCGCTGATGACCGGCGCCGACGGGCACCTCTACATCGGCACCGGCGACACCGGGGACCCGGCGCTCGCGGCGGACCCGGAGTCGCTGGCCGGCAAGGTGCTGCGCATCGACGTCTTCGGGCGCGCGGTGCAGAGCCTCAGCCCGGTGTACAGCTGGGGGTACCGCGACGTGACGGCGCTCTGCCAGGACGGCGAGCGGCTGTACGCGACCGACGAGGCGCGCGAGGGCCCCGACGAGGTGGACGTCGTCCAGGAGGACGGCCCGGGCGTCGCCCTGCTGACGGTCCCGGCCGAGGAGGGCGGGCTGGGCGGCTGCGCGGTGGCGAACGGCACGGTGTTCCTCGGCGCCCTGGACGGGCAGCGGGTGCACGTCATCACCCTCGACCAGAACGGCGTCCCGGTCGACGGCGCCGTCGACGAGGTGCTCGGCGGCCGGTACGGCCGGCTGCGCACCGTCGTCCTCGATGCCGAGGGTGCGCTCTGGGTGACCACGTCCAACCACGACGGCATCGGCTCACCCGCTGAGGACGACGACAAGGTGCTGCGGATCCGCCCGCCCGGCGGCCAGCCGAACTCGCCGCTGTAGCACTCAGCGCGTGAACCGGTGGACGACGTGCTGCCGGGAGGTGTCCGGGGTCAGCTCACCCTCCGCGAACCAGGTGGTGACCGCCCGCCGCCAGCGCCCGCCAGGGGGCCTCGTCGGCCGCCACCACCGGGACCAGGGTCTCGGCCGGCCAACGCGCCAGCAGCGGCCGGTCGGCGCGCCGCAGCGGCCGCAGCTCGACCTCGGGCAGCTCCACGCCGCCCAGGCTAGGAGCCGATCAGCCGCTCCTCGAGCATCCGCTTCACGGTCGCGGCGTCGGCCTTGCCGCGGGTGGTCTTCATGACCGCGCCGACCAGCGCGCCGATCGCCTGCACCTTGCCGCCGCGCACCTTCTCCGCGACATCGGGGTTGCCCTCGATGGCGGCGTCGACCGCGGCGACGAGCTCGTCGGACTCCCCCATGATGGCCAGGCCGCGGGACTCGACGACCGCCGCCGGATCGCCCTCGCCGGCGAGCACGCCGTCCAGGGCCTGCCGGGCGAGCTGGTCGTTCACCGTGCCCGCCTGCACCAGGCCCGCCAGCTCGGCGACCTGCCGCGGCGTGACCGGCAGCTCCGCGAGGTCCACGCCGGCGTCGTTGGCCCGGCGGGCCAGCTCGCCCAGCCACCACTTGCGGGCGTCGGCCGGCGAGGCGCCGGCGGCGACGGTCTCGCTCACCAGGCCGAGGGCGCCGGCGTTGACCAGCCACGCCATCTCGGTGGCCGAGAGCCCCCACTCCTCCTGCAGCCGCGCCCGGCGGGCCGCGGGCAGCTCGGGCAGCGCGGCCCGGAGCTTCTCGATCCACTCCTCGTCCGGCGCGAGCGGCACGAGGTCGGGCTCGGGGAAGTACCGGTAGTCGGTCGCCTCCTCCTTGCTGCGGCCCTCCGACGTGCTGCCGGTGTCCTCGTGGAAGTGCCGGGTCTCCTGCACCACGCGCTGACCGGCGTCCAGGACGGCGGCCTGGCGGCGCATCTCGAAGCGCACCGAGCGCTCCACCGAGCGCAGCGAGTTCACGTTCTTGGTCTCGGTGCGGGTGCCCCACTCCAGGCTGCCGATCGGCGCCAGCGAGGTGTTCACGTCCGAGCGCAGGTTGCCCTGCTCCATCCGGACCTCGGACACGCCGAGCGCCAGCAGGATCTCCCGCAGCTCGGTGACGTAGGCCTTCGCGACCTCGGGCGCCTTGGCCCCGGTCCCCGGGATCGGGCGGGTCACGATCTCGACCAGCGGGATGCCGGCGCGGTTGTAGTCGACCAGCGAGTGGTCGGCGCCGTGGATGCGCCCGGTGGCACCACCGACGTGCAGGTTCTTGCCGGTGTCCTCCTCGATGTGCACCCGCTCGATCTCGACGCGGTAGGTCTCGCCGTCGACCTCGACGTCCAGGTGCCCGGCCGTGCACAGCGGCTCGTCGTACTGGCTGGTCTGGAAGCCCTTGGGGATGTCCGGGTAGAAGTAGTTCTTCCGGGCGAACCGCGACCACGACGCGATCCGGCAGCCCAGCGCCAGGCCGATGCGGATGGTCGACTCGATGGCGTCGGCGTTGACCACCGGCAGCGAGCCGGGCAGCCCCAGGCAGACCGGGCAGGTCTGGGTGTTGGGCTCGGCGCCGAAGGTGGTCGAGCAACCGCAGAACATCTTCGACGCGGTGCCCAGCTCGACGTGGGTCTCCAGGCCGATGACCGGCTCGTAGCGGGTCAGGACCTCGTCGTAGTCCACGAGGGTGTCGGTCATGAGGGGGCGTTCTCCTTCGAGCCGATCCCGGCCAGCAGCGCGTGCCCGCGGGCGGCGTCCTGCGCGGCCTCCAGCGCGGCCGCGACCCGGTAGCAGCGGTCGTCGGCCAGGGCCGGCGCCATGATCTGGAAGCCGACGGGCAGACCCTCGGAGAGCCCGCACGGCACCGAGATGGCCGGGATGCCCGCAAGGCTGGCCGGCAGCGTGCACAGGTCGGCGGCGTACATGGCGATCGGGTCGTCCACGCGGGCGCCGATCGACCAGGCCACCGTCGGGCTGGTCGGGCTGACCAGCACGTCGACGTCGTCCCAGGCGGTGGTGAAGTCGCGCGTGATCAGGGTGCGGACCTTCTGCGCCTGCCCGTAGTAGGCCTCGTAGTAGCCGCTGGACAGCGCGTAGGTGCCGAGGATGATGCGGCGCTTCACCTCGGGGCCGAAGCCCTGCTCGCGCGTCAGCGCCATGACCTCGTCGAGGTCGCGGCTGCCGTCGTCGCCGACCCGCAGGCCGTACCGGACGCCGTCGAAGCGGGCCAGGTTGGACGACGCCTCGCTCGGCGCGATGAGGTAGTAGGCCGGCAGCGCCAGGTCGAACGCCGGGCAGGAGACCTGCCGGACCTCGGCGCCCATGCCTTCCAGCAGCGCGACCGCCTCGGCGACGCGCGCCAGCACCCCGGGCTCGTACCCGTCGGTGTGGCCCTCCCCGCCCAGCTCGGTGACGACGCCGACCCGCAGGCCGGCCAGGTCGCCCCCGGCGCCGCGGCGGGCGGCCTCGGCCAGCACGGGCACCGGCGCGTCGATGCTCGTCGAGTCCAACGGGTCGTGCCCGGCGATCGCCTCGTGCAGCAGCGCGGCGTCCAGCACCGTGCGCGTCATGGGGCCGGCCTGGTCGAGGCTGGAGGAGAACGCGATGAGCCCGTAGCGGGAGACCGAACCGTAGGTCGGCTTGTGGCCGACCAGGCCGGTGACGGCGGCGGGCTGGCGGATCGACCCGCCGGTGTCCGTGCCGATCGCCCACGGGGCGAGCCCGGCGGCGACCGCGGCCGAGGAGCCACCCGACGAGCCGCCCGGGATGCGGTCGGTGTCCCACGGGTTGCGGGTGACCCGGTAGGCGGAGTTCTCGGTGGAGGAGCCCATCGCGAACTCGTCCATGTTGGTCTTGCCGAGCAGCACCGTGCCGGCGGCCTTCAGGCGGGCGGCGAGGGTGGCGTCGTACGGCGGCCGCCAGCCCTCAAGGATCTTGGAGCCGCTGGTCGTGGGCACGCCCTCGGTGACGACGACGTCCTTCAGCGCGAGCGGGACGCCGGCCAGCGGGCCGAGCTCCTCGCCCTGCGCGCGGGCGGCGTCGATCGCCTCCGCAGACTCCATCGCGGCCCCGGCGTCGACGTGCAGGTAGGCGCCGATCGTCTCGTCGGCCGCGGCGATGCGGTCGAGGTAGGCCCGGGTCACCTCGACCGAGCTGAGCTCACCGGCCCGCAGCGCCTCGCCGAGCGCGGCGGCGCTGGTGGTGGTGATGTCCGTGGCGGTCACGTCGCTCACGCCTCCTCCCCGAGGATCCGCGGCACCCGGAAGCGGTCGTCCTCCGCCGCCGGCGCGCCGTCGAGGACGACGTCGCGGGGCAGGCTGGGCCGGACGGCGTCGGGACGCATGACGTTGGTCATCGGCACCGCGTGCGTGGTGGGCGGCACGTCGGCGACATCGGCCTTGCCGACCTGCGCGACGGCGTCCAGCACGGCGGCGAGCTGGCCGGCGAAGAGGTCCAGCTCCTCGTCGCTCACCGCGAGCCGGGACAGGTGCGCCAGGTGGGCCACCTCGTCGCGGGTCAGTTGGCCCTTCGGGGAGGGGGTGCTCATGCTGCGGTGGAACTCCACTTCGGCAGTGCCCGGCGGCCCGCTCTCGGCCCGGGACGTGACCGGGTCACTGTACGTGGAGGCCTCCCGGCCCTGGTCAGCGTGAGAGGCTCACCCCGACCGCGATCGACGGAGATCGGCCCGAACCGGCGAGCACGCCCCTCGGAGGAACCGTGTCCTATCTCCTGCGCCTGGTCCTGCCCGACCGGCCGGGCATCCTCGGCGCCGTCGCCACGGCGCTCGGCACCGCGGGCATCGACATCGTCTCGCTGGACGTGCTCGAGCGCGGCAACGGCATCGCGGTGGACGACGTCGTCGTGGACCTGCCCGGCGACCGGTTGCCCGACAGCCTGATCACCGTCGCCCAGGCCGTGCCCGGGGTGCAGGTGGAGTCGCTGCGCCCTTTCGCCGGCCCGCTGGACACCCACCGGGAGCTGGACCTGCTGGACGCGCTGGCCCGCGGTGACCGCCCGCCGACCGTGCTGCTGACCAGGTCGCTGCCGCGGGTCTTCCACAGCGGGTGGGCGGTGGTCCTCGACGACGCGGGGCAGCCGGCCCCGCTGGACGAGGGTGCGGTGCTCGCCGCGTCGGAGGCCGCGCCCTCCTTCCCCGGCCTGACCCTGCCGTGGCTCCCGCTGACGGGGCCGCGGCTGCTGCCCAGCGACGGGCCGTGGCTGCCCGAGCGGTGGCAGGAGATGGCCATCGAGATGATGGCGGTGCCCTACGGGGCCGGCCGCGCGATCGTGCTGGGTCGTTCCGGCGGGCCGGCCTTCCGCCGGTCGGAGCTGCTCCGGCTGGCGCACGTCACCGGCATCGCGACGACGGTGGCCCACCTCCCGCCCGCCTGACGCCGTCGTTCCCCGGAGCGCCGGCTCCCACCGCTGCGACGCCTGCGGCCTCCTCGTCCGGAGCGCCGACTCCCACCGCAGCGACGCCCTGGGCTCCTCTCCGGAGGTCGCGCCGTCCCCCGCGTCCCGTGTGCACCGACGTCACCCGGGCCGCCCGGGTCTCCGTGCCCGGCCCGCGTGCCGTGCCCACTGCGGCCAGGCCGACCACCCGGCCTTCTGGCCTGCGCGAACGCGTCCACAGCTCTTGCGTTCGATCATCGTTCGAACATATGATCGAGCGCATGGCGCAGGTGGCGGCACGGGAAGCGGCGGAGTCCGCATCCGACCCCGCCGCGTCGGGCACGTCGTCGAACTCCGCAGCCGCTGCACCGCCGGCGGGGTGGGCCACCGGCCCGCTCGGGATCGTGCAGGCAGCCGACCGCGAGATCGCCCGTCAGACCGCCGTCCGCGCACGTGCGGTGGCCGAGTTCGCCGCCGCCCGTCCCGCGTCGGCCGACCGGCCGGCCGGGCAGCCGGGGGCGATGAGCGAGGCTCGTCGCGCCGCCCGGCCGGAGGTGCTGGCCGACGTCAGCGAGTGGGCGGTGCAGGAGCTCGTCGTGGCGCTGTCCCTCTCCGCCCAGGCCGCCGAGCAGCTGCTCACCCGGTCCCTCACGCTGGTGCACCGGCTCCCGGCGACGTTGGCCGCACTGGAGCGCGGGGAGCTCCACCCGGGGCACCTCTGGCCGATGCTCGAGCGGGTGGCGCCCATCGCCGACGCGGCGAAGCGGGCCGCCGTGGAGCGCGACCTGCTCGCATGGACGTCCGGCCGGGTGACCACCCCGGCGCAGCTCGGCGCCAAGGCGCGCCGGCTCGGCCTGGCCCGCGATGCGCGCGACGTGGCCGCCCGGCTCGCGGCGTCGCTGCGCGAGCGAGGGGTCTCCGTCCGGTCCGATCGGCGCGAGGGCATGGCTGCCTTCGGCGCACTCCTCACGGTGCCCGAGGCGCAGGCGCTGCTCGATGCGCTCGGCCGGTACGTCGACGCGCTCGACGAGCCGGACGACTCCCGCACCCGCGGTCAGAAGATGGCCGACTGCCTGCTCGACCTGGTGCTGCAGCCGGAGGAGAACGACCTCCCCGCCGTGCAGGCGCAGCTGACCGTGGTGGCCGGTGTGCGGGCCCTGCTCGGTGGCGACCAGCCCGGCGAGATCGGCGGCGAGCCCGTGCCGGCCGAGGTCGTCCGCACCCTCGCCCGCGCCTTGGGCCTGCTGCCCGGGGCGGCGCCGGATCCCGGCGAGGCCAGCACCACGAGCGCGCCCACTGCCGCTGACTCGCCGACGGAGAACAGCCCGGTCGATGCCTGGCCGGAGGACGCCCGCGGCGCCGACGCACGGCCCGATGACGACTGCCCCACCGATTGCTGGCCGCTCCGCACCTGGCCTGCGGAGTGGCGGGAGGCCGACGAGCGGTGGTGGGCGGAGGTCGAGGCCCGCGCCCACCGGGGTGAGTGGGGCGGCGCGGACTACACCCCGGAGGACGAGCTGCTCCGGCGGTGGGCCGAGGAGGCCAGCATCGCGGCCTGGCTCGACGCCGCAGGGGCGTTCGCCGACCCGGTGCCGGACCCGGGACCGGAAGAGGTCGCCGATCCGGGCCCCGAACCGCAACGGAACCGCGAGACCGGCCCCGATGCCGAATCAACGGCGGGCGACGGCAACAGCAGCGGCGCCTCTCGATGGGCCACCGCACATGCGTCGCTGCAGGCTGCCGCGGACGCCCTGCTCGGGCTGGATCGGGCGATCGGTCACGCCCGTCGGGCGGTGGCCGACGCCCAGCGCGCCGACCGCGCGGACGAGAGCACCTGGCTGCGCAGCGCCGCCGGCCGGGTCACCGGTGCCCCGAGCGACCTGGAGGCGTGCGCCGCGGCCGAGGAGACCTGCCGGGCAGCCCTGGCCGCGCTGCTCGACGCCGGCGGCGGCGGGACGCTCGTCGACCGGCCACGGATCGCGGTGGTCGACGAGCTCACCGGCGCGCTGCTCGCACTCACCGACAGCCGTGAGCTCCGCCGCCTGGCCCACTGCGACGACGCCACCTGCCGCCGCGCGCCGGCCCGGTGCACGCACGACCTCACCGGCCGTCCGGGGCTGGGCCCACCCGGCCCGACCGACGGGTACCGTCCCGGCGCCGCGCTGGACCGTTACCTCCGTGCCCGCGACCGTCGCTGCCGCTTCCCCGGCTGCCGCCGGCGCGTGCCGCTCGGCGGGGAGCTCGACCACGACCGCCCCTGGCCCGAGGGGCCGACCAGCACGGAGAACCTCACCGGCTTCTGCACCGGCCACCACCGGGGCAAGCACCAGGCGCCGGGCTGGCAGTACGAGCTGGCGTCCGACGGGCGGCTGACCGTCACCACCCCGACCGGCCTGACCGCGACGACCACTCCCCCGTCCTTCTGACCCGATGACCGATGGCGCGGCCGACGGCAGGGCGCCACGATGCGGGCGCGGTCGCCGAGGGCTACTGCTCGCTGCCGTCGCCGATGGTCGCGACCTCGCGGGCGGCATCCGGGCCCTGGTGGAGCAGCACGCGGAAGCCGTCGTCGTCGAGGATCGGCGCCTTCACCTGGACGGCCTTGTCGTACTTGCTGCCGGGGTCGGCGCCCACCACCACGAAGCCGGTCTTCCTCGACACCGACCCGGTCACCTTGCCGCCGCGTTCCTGGATCGCCGCGACCGCCTGGTCGCGGCTGAGGTCGCGCAGCGAACCGGTGACGACGACGGTGACGCCGGTGAGGGGACCGGGCGGCGCGTCCTCGGCCGCGTCGGCCATCCGCACGCCGGCCTGCCGCCACTTCTCCACGACGTCGCAGTGCCAGTCGACGGCGAACCAGTCGCGCACGGACCGCGCGATCGTCGGACCGACCCCGTCGGCGGCGGCCAGCTCCTCCTCCGTCGCGGCCATGATCCGGTCCATCGAGCGGAAGTCACGGGCCAGCGCCTGCGCGGCGGTGGGGCCCACGTGCCGGATGGACAGCGCCACGAGCACCCGCCACAGCGGTACGTCGCGGCGGGCCTGCAGGTTGGTGAGCAGCTTGGCGCCGTTGGCCGACAGCGTGCCGTTCTTGCGCGTGAAGAACGCCGAGCGTTGCAGCTGCTCCTCGTCCAGGAAGAATAGATCGCCCTCGTCGGTGAGCAGCCGGCTCTGCAGCAGCGCGACCGCCGCCTCGTAACCGAGGTTCTCGATGTCGAACGCCCCGCGCCCGGCCACGTGGAAGACCCGCTCCCGCAACTGCGCCGGGCAGGACCGCGCATTGGGGCAGCGGATGTCGGCGTCGCCCTCCTTCTCCGGCCGGAGCTCGGTGCCGCACTCGGGGCAGTGGGTCGGCATGACGAACTCGCGCTCGTCACCCGTCCGGGCCGCGACCACCGGGCCGAGCACCTCGGGGATCACGTCGCCCGCCTTCCGGATGACGACGGTGTCGCCGATCAGCACGCCCTTCCGCTTCACCTCGCTCGCGTTGTGCAGCGTGGCCAGCTGCACGGTGGAGCCGGCCACCTTCACCGGCTCCATGAACGCGAACGGCGTCACCCGCCCGGTGCGCCCCACGTTGACCCGGATGTCGACGAGCTTCGTCGTCGCCTCCTCCGGCGGGTACTTGAACGCGATCGCCCAGCGCGGCGCCCGGGACGTCGAGCCCAGCCGCCGCTGCAGCGCCACCTGGTCGACCTTGACGACCACGCCGTCGATCTCGTGCTCCACGGAGTGGCGCTGCTCGCGGTAGCGCTCGATGTAGGCCCACACGCCCTCGAGGTCGGCCACGACCTCGAAGCGGTCGCTCACCGGCAGGCCGAGCGCCCGCAGCCCCTCGTACGCGGCCGACTGGCGCTCCGGCTCGAACCCGGTGCGGGCGCCCAGGCCGTGGACCACCAGCCGCAACGGCCGGGACGCGGTGACCTTCGGGTCCTTCTGGCGCAGCGAGCCGGCCGCGGCGTTGCGCGGGTTGGCGAACGGCGGCCGCCCCTGCTCCACCATGGCCGCGTTGACGTCGGCGAACGCCGCCACCGGGAAGTAGATCTCGCCGCGGACCTCGAGCAGCTCGGGCACGTCCTCGCCGGTGAGCTGCTGGGGGACGTCGCGCATCGTGCGGACGTTCGCGGTGACGTCCTCCCCCGTCACGCCGTCGCCCCGGGTGGCGGCGCGGACCAGGCGGCCCTTCTCGTAGACCAGGTCCACGGCCACACCGTCGACCTTCAGCTCGCAGAGGTAGCTGCCCCCTGCCGCCCCCTCCCGCTCGACCCGCGCCGCCCAGGCCGACAGCTCGTCGCTGCTAAAGGCGTTGTCGAGGCTCTGCATCCGCTCCAGGTGCTGCACCGGCGCGAAGGTGGCGGTGAAGCCGCCGTTGACCTTCTGGCTGGGCGAATCGGGCGTGACCAGCGCCGGGTGCGCGGCCTCGATCGCCTTCAGCTCCCCCATGAGCTCGTCGTACTGGCCGTCGCTGATCAGCGGCTCGTCGCGCACGTAGTAGGCGAACGCGTTCCGGTCCAGCTCCTCGGAGAGGTCGCGGTGCCGGGTGCGCACGTCGTCGGGGACCTCGGTGAGGTCCTCGCGGTCGGCCACCGGGGTGACGGACGGTTCGACGAGGTCGGCGTCGGTGCTCACGGTCGAACGGTATCCGGCGGGTACGACGGTCAACCGGGGCTCACCCGCTCGGTGGCCCGGACCGTCAGCCGGGGAGCAGGTACTTCGCGGCCTCGCGCACCTGGCGCATCGCGGCGCGGGCGTAGGACGGCGAGGCCCCGGCCAGGCCGCAGGCGGGGGTGAGGGTCACCGCGTCCGGCAGCCGGTCGGCGGCGAAGCCGAGCTCGCGCCACCACGCCTGCACGCGCGTCGCCGTCGCCTTCGGCGCCGGCAGCGCGGCGTCGATACCCGGGACGACGCCGGGCAGCAGCTGAACGCCCGCGTCCACCGCCTCCCCCACCGCGTCGAGGTCCTGCACCAGGCCCAGGTCGAACGAGAGCCCGGCCGCACCGGCGGCGCGGAACAGCCCCAGCGGCATCCGCGGCGCGCAGCAGTGCACGACCACGGGGCCGGGCAGCGCCCGCACGACGGCGGCCAGCTCCTGCTCGACGACGTCCTCGGCGACCGCCGGCAGCTTCCCGAACCCGCTGGCGGTCGGCAGCGCGCCCTGGAGGATGGCGGGCACCGACGGCTCGTCGAGCTGCACCACGATCCGCGCACCGGGCACCCGGGCCTGCACGGCCGCCACGTGCGCGGCGAGCCCCTCGGCCAGCGACTGGCCCAGGTCGCGGCGGGCGCCCGGGTCCACGACCGCGCGGTCGCCGCGGGTGCGCTCGAGCCCCGCGGCGAGGGTCCACGGCCCGGCAACCTGCACCTTGAACGGTCCGGTCCAGTCCCCGGCGATGTCGTGCAGGGCGTCGAGGTCGCGGGCGAGGAACTCCTCGGCCCGCTGCTGGTCGATCCCGGGCCGCGGGACGAGCCGCCAGCCCGCGGGGGTCAGGTCGACGGCGAGGTCGACGAGCAGAGCGGCGGTGCGCCCGAGCATGTCGGCGCCGGCACCCCGACCGGGCAGCTCGGGGAGGTGCGCGAAGCCCGGCAGCTCGCCGACCACGGTGCGCACCGCTTCGGCCGGGTCGCTGCCCGGCAGGGAGCCCACCCCGCAGGCCGGACCCCAGGGCGCCCCGGCCGGCTCCGGCCCGTCGACGGGGGCGCTCACGCCGACGGCCCCGGGCCGGTCGTCGCGGCGCGGTCACCGGTGGACCGGATCGCGGCCTGGCCGAGGACCCGGTCACCGCGCTCGGGATCCGGCTCGTACAGCACCGCGGACTGCCCGGCGGCCACCCCGCGCTGCTGCTCGTCGAGCAGGATCTGCAGCCCGTCGGCGTCGTTCCCGGTCACCTCGCACAGCACGGGGACGCCGTGCGCGCGCAGCTGCACCTCCGCCCGGAACGGCAGCTCCGGCGGCGCCCCGGTCCACGTGGGGGCGGCGGTGACGATGCGGCCCACCCCGGCGAGGTCGGCGGTACCGATGGTCACCGTGCGGGTCACCGGCTCGATGCCCAGCACGTAGCGCGGCCGCGAGTCGCCGGCGGTGACCCCGAGCCCGCGCCGCTGGCCGACGGTGAACCCGTAGGCGCCCGCGTGCTCCCCCACCGTCGCGCCGGTGGCGGCGTCGACCACCGGGCCCGGCTGCTCGCCCAGCCGGCGGGCCAGGAAGCCGCGGGTGTCGCCGTCGGGGATGAAGCAGATGTCGTGCGAGTCGGCCTTGGTGGCCACGGCGAAACCGCGTTCGGCGGCGATCTCCCGCACCCGGTCCTTGGTCATCCCGCCGAGCGGGAACACCGCCGCCGCCAGCTGCTCGGCGGTGAGCACCCCGAGCACGTAGGACTGGTCCTTGGCGGCGTCGACCGACCGCCGCAGCTCGCCGTCGGCCAGCCGGGCGTGGTGCCCGGTGACGACGGCGTCGAAGCCCAGCGCCCGCGCCCGGTCGAGCACCGCGGAGAACTTGATCTTCTCGTTGCAGCGCAGGCAGGGGTTGGGGGTGCGCCCGGCGGCGTACTCGGCGACGAAGTCGTCGACGACGTCCTCGGTGAACCGCTCGGCCAGGTCCCACACGTAGAAGGGGATGCCGAGCTCGTCCGCCACCCGGCGGGCGTCGTGCGCGTCCTCGACGCTGCAGCACCCGCGGGCGCCGCTGCGCAACGTCTGCCGGTCCGGGGAGAGCGCCAGGTGCACGCCGGTGACGTCGTGCCCGGCGTCGACGGCGAGGGCCGCGGCCACGGCGGAGTCCACACCGCCGCTCATCGCGGCGAGGACCCTCACCGGCGCCCCGTCCCGGCCCGCCGGGCCCGCTCGACCACCGGTGCGACGACGTCGAGGAGCGCGTCGACGTCGGCGTCGGTGCTGGTGTGCCCGAGGCTGAACCGCAGCGAGCTGCGGGCCCGGTCGGGGTCGGCGCCGACGGCCAGCAGCACGTGGCTGGGCCGGGCCACCCCGGCGCTGCACGCCGAGCCGGTCGAGCACTCGATGCCGCGCGCGTCCAGCAGCATGAGCAGCGCATCGCCCTCGGCGCCGGGGAACGACAGGTGGGCGTTGCCGGGCAGCCGGCCGGGCCCGGAGCGCACGACGTCGTCGAGCGCCGGGCCGTTGAGCTGCGCGTCGGGCACCTGCTCGGCGACGCCGGCCACCAGCCGGTCGCGCAGCCGCGCCAGCTCGGCGGCCCGCTCGACGCGGCCGCGCACCGCCGCGTCCGCCGCCACCGCCAGCCCGACGATGGCGGCGACGTCGAGCGTGCCGGAGCGGACGTCGCGCTCCTGGCCGCCGCCGTGCAGCAGGGGGGTGCACTCGGCGTCGCGGCGCAGCAGGAGCGCACCGGCGCCCATCGGGCCGCCCAGCTTGTGCCCGGTCATGGTGAGGGCGTCGACCCCGCTGGCGCCGAAGTCGACCAGCACCTGCCCGACCGCCTGCACCGCGTCGGTGTGGAACGGCACGCCGACGTCGTGCGCGGTGGCCGCGAGGGCGGCGACGTCGCTCACCGCACCGATCTCGTTGTTGGCCCACATCACGCTGGCGACGGCGACGTCGCTGCCGTCACCGAGCGCCTCGGCGAGCGCGCGCGGGGTCACCCGGCCCGAGGGCTCCACGGCCAGCCAGGTCACCTCGGCGCCCTCGTGCTTGGCCAGCCACTCGACGCTGTCCAGGACGGCGTGGTGCTCGGCCGGGCTGACGACGATCCGGCGACGGCGGGAGTCCGCCTCGCGCCGGGCCCAGAACAACCCCTTGACCGCGAGGTTGTCGCTCTCGGTGCCGCCGCCGGTGAACAGCACCTCCGACGGCCGGGCGCCCAGCGCCTCGGCCAGCCGCTCGCGGGCCTGCTCCGCGGCGCGGCGTGCCGCCCGGCCGCTGGCGTGCAGCGACGAGGCGTTGCCCACGCGACCGAGCTGGCCGGTCATCGCGGCCAGCACCTCGGGCAGCATCGGCGTGGTCGCCGCGTGGTCGAGGTAGACCGGTTCCGAGTAGGTCATGACGCGCTCAATGTAGTCGCGGGCACGGCCGGGCCGGCCGTCGCCGCCGGAGGACCACCCGCCCGCGGGGCGAGCACCGCACCCGCGACCGCCACGGCCGAGAGCAGCACCACACCGGCCACCACCGCCGCCGGGAGCGAGAGCGTGCCGGCCGCGGCCGCGGCGACGAGCACCCCGACCACGCCGATGCAGGCGGCGGCGCCGGTGACGTCGGCGATCTGGAAGGCCGCGGAGTCCGCGCCGCGGGTCGCGTCCGACGAGCGCTCCAACAGCAGCACGCTGAGGCTCGGCATCCCCAGGCCCATGCCGAGCCCGGCGACCGCCCAGCTGGCGTAGGCCGGCCACCCGCCGACCCCGGGGACGGCGATGGCGGCGGTGGCCAGCAGCCCGGCGGTGAGCACGCCGAACGCGAGCCGCAGCAGCCGCACCCGCGACCAGTGCGGGTTGCGGCCCTGCAGCTGCGAGGCGGTGGCCCAGCCCAGGGCGCCGGCGGTGAGGGGGATCCCCGCCGCGGTGGCCGAGTAGCCGTGCAGCTCGGTGAGCGCCAGCGGCAGCAGGGCGTCCATGCCGAAGAAGGCGCCGGCCAGCAGCCCGCGGCCGGCGACCACCGCGGGCAGCCCCGGGCGGGCGACGGCGGTCCCGGGCGGCAGGAGCGGCCGCAGGCCGACGACCAGGGCCAGCAACCCGGCGGCGGCGATCCCGGCCGCCAGGAGGTCCAGGCGCTGGCCCGCGTACTGCAGGGCGCTGATGCCCACTCCGGCCAGCAGCGCCCACCAGCGGCGGGCGGAGGCGGGCGCCGCGGCTCCGGCGGGCCGGGGCAGCACGCGGACGGCGGGCAGCACCAGGCCGAGGCCCAGGAGGATCAGCGGCAGCAGGCCGAGGAAGACCAGCCGCCAGGTGAGGTGGGTGGTGAGCAGCCCGGCGACGACCGGGCCGATCAGCGCCGGGAGCACCCACGCGGCGGCGAACGCGCCGAACAGCCGCGGCCGCAGCCCCGGCGCGAACGCCTGCCCGGCCACCACGTAGAGGGAGACGGCGATGACGCCGCCGCCGACCCCCTGCAGCGCCCGGGCCGCGACGAACACCGCCATGTGCCCCGAGACGCCGGCGGCGAGCAGCCCCGCCGCGAACACCGCCACACCGGTCAGCAGCGCCACCCGGGACCCGCGGCGGTCACCGAGGTCGCCGCCGAGCACCATCCCGACCACGGAGGCGACGAGGAACGCGCTGAACGGCCACGCGTACCAGGCCAGCCCGTCCAGCTCGGCGACCGCGGTCGGCATCGCCGTCGCCACCGCCATCGCCTCGAAGGCGACGAAGGTGACCAGCATCAGCAGCCCGGCGGTGGTGAGCCGGTGCGCCCGGTCGAACAGCGCCGGGGGCGCTCCGGTGTCCACGCCGTGCCCAACCACCCGTGCCCCCGGCTGCTTCCCGTCACCGGACATGCGTCGAGGGCCGGCCCCCTCACGGGAACCGGCCCTCGACGGGTGCTGCTACTTGCGGGCGTTGATCTGCTCGGTGGCGGCCGGCACGACCGTGTTCAGGTCACCGATGACGCCGAAGTCGGCCAGCTCGAAGATCGGCGCCTCGGGATCCTTGTTGATGGCGACGATCGTCTTGCTGGTCTGCATGCCGGCGCGGTGCTGGATGGCACCGGAGATGCCGACGGCCACGTACAGCTGCGGCGAGACGGTCTTGCCGGTCTGCCCCACCTGGAAGCTGTGCGGGTAGAAGCCGGAGTCGACCGCGGCGCGCGAGGCACCGACGGCCGCACCGAGCGAGTCGGCCAGGCCCTCGATGACCGAGAAGTTCTCGGCGCTGGCCACACCGCGGCCACCGGAGACGACGATCGAGGCCTCGGTGAGCTCGGGGCGGTTGCTCTTCTGCTCGACGACGCGCTCGACGACGCGGACCTGCTTGGCCGAGTCGCTCACCGACACCGACACGGGCTGCTCGGCACCGGCGGACGGGGCGGCCTCGGGGGTGACCGAGTTGCCGCGCAGCGTGTAGATCGGGGTGCCGACCGTCACCTGCGAGTGCACGATCGTCGCCCCGGCGAACGCCGCCTGGGTGGCGGTGCCGTCGGAGGCGATCTCGGTGACGTCGGTGAGGAAGCCGCTGCCGGTCTTGATGGCCAGGCGGGCGGCGATCTCCTTGCCCTCCGGCGAGGACGGGATGACGACGGCGGCCGGCGACTTCTCGCTCACCAGCTGCGCCAGCACCTCGGCCTTGGGGGCCACCAGGTAGTCGTCGATGTCGGCGGACTCTGCGACGTACACCGTGGCCGCGCCGTACTCCGCGAGGACGTCCTTCACGCCGGCGGCCGTGCCCGGCGCACCGAGGACGACGGCCGACGGCTCACCGAGCGCGCGCGCCGCGGTCAGGGCTTCCAGGGTGGTCTTGCGGACGCCGCCACCGGCCGGGTTGAGCTCGGCAAGGACCAGGACCTCTGCCATGGGGTGTTCTCCTCTTCCTTCGATCCGGGCGGGGTCAGACGATCTTCTGGCCGACGAGGTAGTCGACGAACTTCTGCGCGCCGTCGCCCTCGTCGGTCACCTTGACGCCCTCGCCCTTCGGCGGGCGGCCGGCGAAGTCGAGCACCTTGCTGGTGGCGCTGGCCAGGCCGACGCTGCCGGCGTCGACGCCCAGGTCGGCCAGGGTCTTGGTCTCCACCGGCTTCTTCTTCGCGGCCATGATCCCCTTGAACGAGGGGTAGCGCGGCTCGTTGATCGTGTCCCAGGTCGAGATGATCGCCGGGAGCGGGGCCTCGAGGGCCCAGAAGCCGCCGTCGGTCTGCCGCTCCACCTTCGCGGTGCCGCCCTCGATGGTGACCTTGCGGGCCCCGGAGAGCTGCGGGAGGCCGAGGCGCTCGGCGAGCAGGGCGGGCATGACCGACAGCTGCGCGTCGGTGGCCTCCGCGCCGCACATGACCAGGTCGTACTCCATCTGGCCCAGCGCCGCGGCGATGACCGCGGAGGTCTGCACCGCGCACGAGCCGTGGATCGCGTCGTCGACGACGTGCACGGCCTTGTCGGCGCCCATGGACAGCGCCTTGCGGATGGCGTCGGTGGCGGACTCGGGGCCGACGGTCAGCACGGTGACCTCGCCGCCCTGCGCCTCCTTGATGGTGAGCGCCTCCTCGATGGCGTACTCGTCCATCTCGTTGATGACGTTGTCGGCGGCCGCCCGGTCGACGGTGTTGTCGGCCGGGTCCAGCTTCCGCTCACTACCCGAGTCCGGGACCTGCTTGACAAGAACGACGATGTTCATCGCGCTGAACCTTCCTCAGGACGCGTTCAGGATGCGGGCACGGGGCCCGCCTGGCTCTGATGATGGAGGCTACTGCGGGGTAACGCCGCCGCGGCACGAGGGGCGGGTGAGGCACATCACGCCGGAGTGACCGGTGGGGTCGCCCACTCCCCCGTCGCGGCGAACCGCTCCAGCGCCTCCTCGTGCGGCGGCAGGTCCAGCCCCTGGGCCGCCACCCAGTCGTCGGAGTAGTACGTGCGCGCGTACCGCTCCCCGCCGTCGCACAGCAGCGTCACGACGCTCCCGCGGCGGCCCGCGGCGACCATCTCGGCGACCAGGCAGAAGGCCCCCCACAGGTTGGTGCCCGTGGACCCGCCCGCCCGGCGCCCGGTCACCCGCTCCAGGTGCCGCATGGCCGCCAGCGAGGCGGCGTCCGGCACGCCGATCATCCGGTCGACGATCGTCGGGACGAACGAGGGCTCGACCCGTGGCCGGCCGATGCCCTCGATCCGCGACGGGGTCCCGGTGGTCCACGCGGGGTCGCCGGCCGCGTAACCGGGCAGGAAGGCGGAGTTCTCCGGGTCGACGACGGCCAGCCGGGTGGGGTGGCGGCGGTAGCGGATGTACCGGCCGATGGTGGCGCTCGTGCCTCCCGTGCCGGCGCCCACGACGACCCATTCGGGGACCGGGTGCCGCTCGGCGGCGAGCTGCTCGAAGATCGACTCGGCGATGTTGTTGTTGCCGCGCCAGTCGGTGGCCCGCTCCGCGTAGGTGAACTGGTCGAGGTAGTGGCCCCCGCAGTCGGCGGCCAGCCGGCGGGCCTCCTCGTAGATGTCGGGCGCCCGGTCGACGAAGTGGCACCGGCCGCCGTGGAACTCGATGAGCGCGATCTTCTCCGGGCTGGTGGAGCGCGGCATCACCGCGACGAAGGGCAGGCCGAGCATGCGGGCGAAGTAGGCCTCGCTGACCGCCGTCGACCCGCTGGAGGCCTCGACGACCGTGCTGCCCTCGGTGATCTGCCCGGAGCAGAGCCCGTACAGGAACAGCGACCGGGCCAGCCGGTGCTTGAGGCTGCCGGTGGGGTGGGTCGACTCGTCCTTCAGGTAGAGGTCGACGCCCCACTCGGGCGGCAGCGGGTAGACCAGCAGGTGCGTGTCAGCGCTCCGCCGCGCGTCGGCCTCGACGACGGCGACCGCCCGGTCGACCCAGGCCCGGCCGCCGGGGTCGGACCGGTCGACGACGTCGTCCACGCCGGTTCAGCGGCCGCTGAACTCGGCCTTGCCGGGGCCGCTCTCCAGGAACGAGCGCATCCCGGACTGCTGGTCCTCGGTGTCGAACAGCTCGGCGAACAGCCGGCTCTCCAGGTCCAGCCCCTGGTCCAGGGGCAGGTCCAGCCCCTCGTCGATCGCCCGCTTCGCGGCGGCCAGGGCCAGCGGCGGGCCGGCGGCGAGCTTGCGCGCCATGGCCAGCGCGGTGTCGTAGACCTCGGCGTCGGGGACGACGGCGTCGGCCAGCCCCATCTCCAGGGCCTCCTCCGCGCCGACGTGCCGGCCGGTGAAGACCAGGTCCTTCGCCCGGGCCGGGCCGACCAGCCGGGCCAGCCGCTGGGTGCCGCCGGCGCCCGGGATGATGCCGAGCAGGATCTCGGGCTGGCCGACCTTCGCGCCCGCGCCGAGCACCCGGAAGTCCGCGCACAACGCCAGTTCGTAGCCACCGCCCAGCGCGTAGCCGGTGACCGCGGCGATGACCGGCTTCGGGATCCGCGCCACCGCGCGGAAGGAGTTCTGCAGCTCGCGCCCCCAGGCCTCCATCGACCGCCCGTCCAGCTGCGACATCGCCTTGATGTCGGCGCCCGCGGCGAAGACCCGCTCCCCGCCGTAGAGGACGACGGCGCGCACGTCGGCCCGTTCCCCGGCCTCGAGCGCCGCGGCCCGGACCTCCAGGTGCAGCTGCTCGTCGATCGCGTTCATCTTCGGCCGGTCGAGGCGGATGGTGCCCACCTCGTCGGCCACCTGCAGGGTCACGAACTCGGGCGTCGATGCCATGGACGGCACCCTAGCGAGCCCGGCGAGCGGTGAAGCGGCCGTCGGTGCGGCTGAGCTCGAGCGGGAGCCCGAAGGTGTCGGAGAGGTGCCCGGCGGTGAGGACGTCGTCGGCCGCGCCGGAGGCCACGACCTCCCCCTCCCGCAGCAACAGCGCGTGGGTGTAGCCCGGCGGGATCTCCTCCACGTGGTGGGTGACCAATACCTGCGCGGGCGCGTAGTGGTACCGCGCCAGGTCCGACAGCCGGGCCACGAGGTCCTCGCGCCCCCCGAGGTCGAGGCCCGCCCCGGGCTCGTCGAGCAGCAGCAGCTCGGGGTCGGGCATCAGCGCGCGGGCGATCTGGGTGCGCTTGCGCTCGCCCTCGCTGAGCGTGCCGAACGGCCGGTGCGCGTACTGGGCCACGCCCCACTGCGCCATGAGCAGCCCGGCCCGGGTCAGGTCGTGGACGTCGTAGCGCTCCCGCCACCGGCCGACGACGGCGTAGCCGGCCGAGACGACGATGTCGCCGGTCTTCTCCGACGGCGCGATCCGCTGGGCGAGCGAGGCGCTGGTCAGCCCGATGCGGGGCCGCAGCTCGAAGACGTCGACGGCGCCGAGCGTCTCGCCCAGCAGCCGCACCTCGCCCCGCGTCGGGTGCAGCTGCGCGGCGGCCAGCTGCAGGAGCGTGGTCTTCCCCGCCCCGTTGGGGCCGAGGACCACCCAGCGGTGGTCCTCCTCCACCACCCAGTCGACGCCGCTGAGCAGGTGGTTCCCGCCCCGCACGACGTCGACCCCGGTCATCCGTACGACCGCCCCCGCGAGGGCGTCAGCATTCGGCACGCCCCCATCCAACCAACCCTCGCGCCGGTCGGTGCGCCCGCTCCGGGCGGGGACCAGGCACGATCGCCCGGTGACCGAACACGCAGCGGCCGGACACCTGCTCCCCGACGTGCTGCCCGGCGCACCCGCACCCCTCGGTGCGGTGTGGGACGGCCGCGGGACGAACTTCGCGCTGTGGTCGGCCGGCGCCTCCGCCGTCGACCTGTGCCTGTTCGACCCCGACGGCACCGAGCACCGGCACCGGCTGGAGGAGACCACCCACCAGGTCTGGCACGGCCGGCTCCCGGGCGTCGGCCCGGGGCAGCGCTACGGCTACCGGGTGCACGGCGGCTACGACCCGTCGTCCGGTTTCCGCTACAACCCGGCCAAGCTGCTGCTCGACCCCTATGCCCGGGCCGTCGACGGGGACCTGGAGCTGCACACCGCGCTGTTCGGGCACCCCTTCGAGCACGCCGACTCCGCCGTCCCCGACGACCAGGACTCCGCGCCGCACGTGCCCCGCGGCGTCGTCGTCCACGACCCGTTCCCCTGGGACGGCGACCGCCCGCTGCGGCGCTCCTGGTCGGACACCGTGATCTACGAGGTGCACGTCAAGGGCGCGACCGCCCGGCACCCGGGCGTGCCGCCGCACCTGCGCGGCACCTACGCCGGCCTCGCCCACCCGGCGTTCGTCGAGCACCTGCTCGCGCTCGGCGTGACGGCGGTGGAGCTCCTGCCGGTGCACCACTTCGTCAGCGAGCCGCACCTGCTGCGCCGCGGGCTGACCAACTACTGGGGCTACAACACGCTCGGCTACTTCGCGCCGCACGCCGCCTACAGCGCCGCGGGCAGCGGTGGCCAGCAGGTCACCGAGTTCAAGACGATGGTGAAGGAACTGCACGCCGCCGGGATCGAGGTGATCCTCGACGTCGTCTACAACCACACGGCCGAGGGCGACCACACCGGGCCCACGCTGTCGTTCAAGGGCATCGACAACCCGGGCTACTACCGGCTCGACGGTGGCAACCCCGCCCGCTACACCGACTACACCGGCTGCGGGAACACCCTCGACGTGCGCCGGCCGGCGGTGCTCGGCCTGCTCATGGACTCGCTGCGCTACTGGGTGACCGAGATGCACGTCGACGGCTTCCGCTTCGACCTCGCCGCAGCACTCGCCCGGTCGATGCGCGACGTCGACCGGCTGTCGGCGTTCTTCGACGTCGTGCACCAGGACCCGGTGGTCAGCCAGGTGAAGCTGATCGCCGAGCCGTGGGACGTCGGCCCCGGCGGCTACCAGGTGGGCAACTTCCCGCCCCCGTGGACGGAGTGGAACGGCAAGTACCGCGACACCGTGCGCGACGTGTGGGCGGGGGCGCACGTCGGCGTGCGCGACCTCGCCTACCGGCTGACCGGCTCCTCGGACCTCTACCGCTCCGACGGCCGGCGCCCGTTCGCCAGCATCAACTTCGTCACCGCGCACGACGGCTTCCCGCTCGCGGACCTGGTCACCTACGAGCACAAGCGCAACGAGGCCAACGGCGAGGAGAACCGGGACGGCGAGAGCCACAACCGGAACTGGAACTGCGGCGTCGAGGGGCCGACCGACGACCCCGAGGTGCTCGCGCTGCGGGCCCGCCAGGTGCGCAACCTGCTGGCCACGCTGCTGCTCTCCACCGGGGTGCCGATGCTCACCGCCGGCGACGAGCTGGGCCGCACGCAGGGCGGCAACAACAATGCCTACTGCCAGGACAACGAGATCTCCTGGCTGGACTGGGCGGCCGCCGACGAGGACCTGCTCGCCTTCGTCACCCGGCTTGTCCGGCTGCGGCGCGGCGCCCCGGTGCTGCGGCAGGAGGCGTTCTTCGAGGGCCACGAGCTGGCGGGCACCGAGGGCACCCGCGACCTCGCCTGGTTCGCGCCGGGCGGCGGTCAGCTCACCACCGCGGACTGGTTCGACACCGGCCTGCAGACCGTGGGCATGTACCTCGACGGCCGCGGCATCCGGCACCGCGACGAGCACGGCCACCCGGTGGTCGACGACTCCTACCTGGTGCAGCTGCACGCGGGGCCCGACCCGGTGACCGTCGAGCTGCCCGGCCCGCCGTGGGCGGACGGCTACGAGCTGGTGATCTCGACGGAGTACGCCCGCGGTACCCCGCCGGCGCTCACCTTCCTCCCGCCGGGGCCGGTGGAGCTGCCCGGCCGCTGCGTCTGGCTGCTGCGGGTCGAGCGCCGCCCCTGACGCGGGGCACGAGCATGTGCGCGGAGGCCCCGTTCCAGAGCTCGGAACGGGGCCTCAGCGCACATCGTCGGGGGCTACCAGTCTTGGGGCTGCTCGAGGCGCAGCGGGTGGTCCAGGCCGGGGCCGTAGGACCAACCGTGCAGGTCCTCGTCGGACTCCTCCACGACCTCGACGACGTCGGTAAGGGCGTAGATCCCTATCCCGCTGCCGGCGACGTCCGCGACCACGGAGAGCGGTCCGGCTCGGTCCGGCGAGTCGTCCAGGTAGTGGACCAGCCGTGCTTCCTCGACCTCCCCGCCGTCTCCAGCGAGCCGCACGGAGGACCCCGGTCGCGGCGATCCGGACGGCACCGGCCCGGTCGGCGCCGCGAACACCCAGTGCACCGTGGGGCCGTGGGTGCCGTACTCCAGCGCCTCGCCGGGGTACCAGACCACCCACGTCGGCCCGGCTATCTCGCGGCGCTGCCCGTCGACGTCACGTACCCACATGCGCCCCGAGAGCAGGATCAGCAGCACCTTCTGCGACACCCGGCGGGCGATCACCGGCAGCCGGGTCGGTGAGCTCAGGGCGAGGTCGTCGGCGGGTTCCCCGATGTGCACGGGGTGATCAGACAGCAGCCGGACGGGCACGGCAACGACCGGTGCACGCGAGAGGCCCGGAACCTCGTCGATTCCGGGCCTCTGGCGTGCAGCGCTTCGCGTCAGTCCTGGGGCTGCTCGAAGGTGATGACGGTCCAGCCCAGCAGCAGGCGGTCGCCGTCGGAGAGCGGGTGGGCCACCCCCGGCTCCAGCTGCGTCCACTCGGTGGCCTCGGGGCCGGCGACGTGGGTGCCGTTGAGCGAGCCCAGGTCGACCAGCGAGACCTCGCGGCCGCTGCGGGTCAGCGCGGCGTGGGCCGAGGAGAGCACGTTCTGGGTGTCGGCGATCGGCACCGCGCGGGCCGAGCCGCTGGACACCATCTCGTGGTTGTCGGGACGCCGGCCGAGCACCAGGTCCTCGTCGATGGTGACGACCATGCCGTCGTCGAAGCGCAGGATCGGCGTGGCATCGGTCGACTCGGGCCGCCAGAAGGCCGTCTGCTCGCCCGACTCGGGGCGGGCCGCGGCCGCAGACACCGAGGCGCCACCCGACCCGAAGCCGGAGTCGGTGCCCGCCGAGAACGACTGCGCCGCCACAGGGGCCGCGGCGGCGGGTGCCGCCCCGGCCAGGTGCAGCGTGGCGCCGCCGCCGGGCACGGTGCCCTCGACCAGGTCGTAGCTCACGCCCGGCGGGGTGCGCGGCGCGGACTGACCGGGGCCGACGTACAGCGACTGCCCCAGCGAGACGCCGGTGGCGAGCGTGCCCCCCTCGATCGACGACCCGGAGACCGGGACACCGTCGACGGCCGGCTGTCCCTTGCCCGCCCAGAGCGCGACGCCCGTACCGGCGTCGGTCGTGAGGACGAGGGCGAACGAGGCGCCACCGGAGGCCAGCGAGCTCACCTCGCCGGCCACGGCGGCCAGCACTCGGTCGGCCCCGGGGCCCGACACGCCCAGGCAGGCGTGCAGGGCCGACACGAGGGCGGGCGAGCCGGGAGCGTCGACCCACAGCAGGCCGCCGCCACGGCGCGCGACGACGGCATCTCCGGGGAGGACTTCACAGCGGTCGGGCATGGCGTCCAGCCTAGTGATGCGCGAGCGTTCTGGCTGGCCGCGGGCCACCGCCACGCCGGGGCGTGACGACGTCACACGAGGTCACTGTGACCGGCGTGGCCCGAGTGCCCGCTGGTTCGCGCTCAGGCGGTGCTGACCACGCCGAGCTCCGCCGGGTCGGCCAGGTGCTCGGAGTGCGGGAGCACCCGCACCGTGTAGCCGAAGGCACCCGTCCGCTCCAGCGGCAGGGTCGCGGTGAACCAGTGCCGCGAGCCGTCGGTCTGCTCGTGGCTCATGGGCACGGTGGTCACCTCGTGCAGCCCGTCGGCGTCGTCGACCCGGCCGTAGGCGGCCTGCACCTCGACGTCGTCGGGCTGCAGCCCGGGGAGCTCCACCTCGGCGCGCAGCGCCAGCGTCGAGCCGATCTCGGGGGTGTCACGGGCTCCGGTCGCCTCCACGTGGGCCACCCGGACGTCGTGCCAGTGCGCCAGCAGGTGCGCCCGCCACGACGCCTCCGTGCGCGCGGGCGCGTACCCCTCGGCGGCCATCGCCCGGGCCGACTCCGCGGCCGGCACGTAGAGGTCGCGGACGTAGTCGCGCACCATGCGGGTCGCCAGCACGCGGGGGGCGGTCTCCCGCAGCGTGTGCCGCACCATCTCGACCCACCGGCCGGGGATCCCGTCGTGGTCGGTCTCGTAGAACCGCGGCAGCACCTGGGTCTCGAGCAGGTCGTAGATCGCCCGGGCCTCCACCTCGTCGCGGCGGTCGGGGTCGGCGACGCCGTCGGCGGTCGGGATCGCCCAGCCGTTCTGGCCGTCGAACCACTCGTCCCACCACCCGTCCCGGATGGAGAGGTTGAGGCCGCCGTTGAGCGCCGCCTTCATGCCCGAGGTCCCGCAGGCCTCCAACGGCCGCAGCGGGTTGTTCAGCCAGACGTCGCAGCCCCAGTAGAGGTAGCGGGCCATGCCGATGTCGTAGCCGGGCAGGAACGCGATGCGGTGCCGGATCTCCGGGTCGTCGGCGAACGCGACCATCTGCTGGATCAGCTTCTTGCCGCCGTCGTCGGCCGGGTGGCTCTTGCCGGCGATGACCAGCTGCACCGGGCGCTCGGGGTCGAGCAGCAGCGCCTTGAGCCGCTCGGGGTCGCGCAGCATCAGGGTCAGCCGCTTGTAGGAGGGCACCCGGCGGGCGAAGCCGATGGTGAGCACGTCGGGGTCGAAGACGCTGTCGGTCCAGCCGACCTCGGCCTCGGTCGCCCCGCGCGAGAGCGCGGTCTCCCGGACGCGCCGGCGGACCTCGTCGACGAGGCGGGCGCGGAGCATGCGCCGGGTGCCCCACAGCTCCGCGGCCGGGATGCGGTCGACCCCGTCGAAGTGCACCTCGCCGTCGACCTCCACCGGGTCGCCCTGGCTGGAGGTCTGGGTGCCCATCTCGACCAGCTCGCGGGCGGTCCAGGTGGGGGCGTGCACCCCGTTGGTGATCGAGCCGATCGGCACGTCGCCCTCGTCGAAGCCCGGCCACAGGTCGTTGAACATGCCGCGGCTGACGTGCCCGTGCAGCTGGCTGACGCCGTTGGCCCGCTGGCCCAGCCGCAGGCCCATGTGCGCCATGTTGAACTTCGCCGGGTCGTCCTCGGCGCCCAGCGGCAGCAGCTGGTCCATCGGCACGCCGAAGCCGGCGAAGTAGCGCTCGATGAGCGCCTTCGGGAACCGGTCGATGCCCGCCGGCACCGGGGTGTGCGTGGTGAACACGGTGCCCGCGCGGACGGCCTGCAGCGCCTCGGCGAAGCCCAGGCCGTGCGCCTCGCTGAGCTCGCGGATGCGCTCGACGCCCTGGAAGCCGGCGTGGCCCTCGTTGGCGTGGAAGACCTCCGGCTGCGGGGTACCGGTCAGCGAGCAGTGGGCGCGCACCGCCCGCACCCCGCCGATGCCCAGCAGCATCTCCTGGCGGAGACGGTGGTCCTCGTCGCCGCCGTAGAGCCGGTCGGTCACCAGCCGCTCGGCGGGCGCGTTCTCCTCGATGTCGCTGTCGAGCAGCAGCAGCGACACCCGGCCCACCTGCGCGCGCCAGACGTGGGCGTGCAGCGTGCGCCCCTCGGGCAGCGGCACGGTGATGACCACGGCCGAGCCGTCCGCCTGGCGCAGCAGCTTGATGGGCAGGCCGTGCGGGTCCAGCGACGGGTAGTGCTCGAGCTGCCAGCCGTCGGCCGACAGCCCCTGGCTGAAGTAGCCGGCCCGGTAGAGCAGGCCCACGCCGATCAGCGGGACGCCGAGGTCGGAGGCGGCCTTGAGGTGGTCGCCGGCGAGGATGCCGAGCCCGCCGGAGTACTGGGGCAGCACCTCGGTGATGCCGAACTCGGCGGAGAAGTAGGCGATGCTGCGCGGCGCCTCGTTCCCCAGCGACTGGTACCAGCGCGGCGTGGCGAGGTACTCCTCCAGGTCGTCGACGGCGTCGGTCAGCCGGCGGACGAAGCGCCGGTCCTTGGCGAGGGTGGCCAGCCGCTCGGCCGACACCTCGCCGAGCGCCTTGACCGGGTCGCCGCCGCAGCGGCGCCAGAGGTCGGGGTCCAGCGCCTCGAAGAGGTCGCGGGACTCGGCGTGCCAGGACCAGCGGAGGTTCATCACCAGCTGGGACAGGGGCAGGAGCGGCTCCGGCAGAGCCGCGCGGACGGTGAACCGACGGAGTGCTCGCACCGGGCGAGCCTAGCGAGATCCGGGCCCACCGGCAGGGGCGTCGGGCACCGTCCGGGACGGCACGCCGCAGCCCGGACGGGTGAGGCGCAGACACCGGAACGGCTGCCGAGATGCTGGTGAGGCGGCAGCTCAGTAGCGTGGTCGGCGATGACTGGCCGCCCTGATCTCCGCCTCGGCATCACCGATGTCGCCCCCGTCGTGTCCTGCGGGTCCTTCTCCGCCCGCGCCGTGATCGGCGAGCACGTCCCGATCACC
Organism: Blastococcus carthaginiensis; assembly: GCF_030731085.1. NCBI lineage: Bacteria > Bacillati > Actinomycetota > Actinomycetes > Geodermatophilales > Geodermatophilaceae > Blastococcus > Blastococcus carthaginiensis. The sequence goes on from NZ_JASNFN010000011.1 coordinate 155,072, forward strand.
GCCACCGTCTTCCGCGAGGGCCACGACGCCGTCGCGGCCAACGTCGTCTGGACGCCGCCGGGCGGCGACGAGGCGAGCGGGCCCTTCCTGCGCATGGCGAAGCTGCCCCCCGAGCCGGACCGGTGGCTCACCACGGTCGTGCCCGACCGCGAGGGGCGGTGGACCTTCCGCGTCGAGGCGTGGAGCGACCCGCTGGCCACCTGGCGGCACGCCGTCGAGGTGAAGGTCGAGGCCGGCCAGGGCCCGGACGAGCTGGCCAACGACCTCGAGGAGGGCGCCCGGCTGCTCGACCGCGTGGCCGCGGACGCCGACGACGAGTGGCGCAGCCGCGTCGAGGCCGCGGCCGCCGCGCTGCGGGACACCTCGCAGGAGCTCACCGTCCGGATCGCCCCGGCGCTCGCCGCCGGCCTGCAGCGCTACCTGCACGAGCACCCGGTGCGCGAGCTGGTCACCCGCTCGCAGCCCTACGAGGTGTGGGTGGACCGCGAGGAGGCCCTCTTCGGCTCCTGGTACGAGTTCTTCCCGCGGTCGGAGGGCCCGGTGGTGGCCGGGGTGCCCACCCACGGCACCTTCACCACGGCCGCCGACCGGCTGCCGGCCGTCGCCGACATGGGCTTCGACATCGTCTACCTGCCGCCGATCCACCCGATCGGCACGGTGAACCGCAAGGGACCGAACTCCAGCCAGTTCCCCGGCGGCAACCCGCACGAGATCGGTCCGGACGACGTCGGCTCGCCGTGGGCGATCGGCAGCGCCGAGGGCGGGCACGATGCCGTCCACCCGCAGCTGGGCACGATGGACGACTTCAGGGCCTTCGTCGCCCGCACCCGCGAGCTGGGCATGGAGGTGGCCCTGGACTTCGCGCTCCAGGCGGCCCCGGACCACCCCTGGGTGGCCGAGCACCCGGAGTGGTTCACCACCAAGCCCGACGGCACGATCGCCTACGCGGAGAACCCGCCGAAGAAGTACCAGGACATCTACCCGGTCAACTTCGACAACGACCCCGAGGGCATCTACGCCGAGTGCCGCCGGGTGCTCCAGGTGTGGATCGACGCCGGTGTGACGATCTTCCGCGTCGACAACCCGCACACCAAGCCGCTGAACTTCTGGCACTGGCTGATCTGGGACGTCAAGCAGAGCCACCCCGACGTGCTCTTCCTCGCCGAGGCGTTCACCCGGCCGGCGATGATGCACCAGCTCGCCCGGCTCGGGTTCACGCAGTCCTACACCTACTTCACGTGGCGGACCGGACGCGAGGAGCTCGAGGAGTACGGCCGGGAGCTGGCCGCCAACAGCCACTACATGCGGCCGAACTTCTTCGTGAACACCCCGGACATCCTCCACGAGTCGCTGCAGTTCGGCGGCCCGCCGATGTTCAAGATCCGCGCCGTGCTCGCGTCGATGATGAGCCCGACGTGGGGCGTCTACTCCGGCTTCGAGCTGTTCGAGCACGTGGCGGTGAAGCCGGGCAGCGAGGAGTACCTGAACAGCGAGAAGTACGTCCTCCGGCCGCGCGACTGGGCCGGCGCGGAGGAGTCGGGGCGGAGCCTTGCCCCCTACCTGCGGCGCCTCAACGAGGTGCGGCGCGCCCACCCGGCGCTGCAGCAGCTGCGCACGCTGCGGTTCCACCAGGTCGACAACCCCAACCTGCTCTGCTTCTCCAAGACCGATCCGGCGTCGGACGACGCCGTCCTGGTCGTCGTGAACCTGTCCAGCCGGGACACGCAGATCGGGACGACGGCGCTGGACCTCCCGGCGCTCGGCCTGGACTGGCACGAGCGCTTCGGCGTCACCGACGAGCTGACCGGTGCCCGCTACGACTGGGGCCAGTTCAACTACGTGGAGCTGGACCCCTACCGGGAGCCGGCGCACGTCTTCTCGCTCAGCTTCCCGCGACCCGTCCAGTTCCCCCCGCCAGTCGCCTAGCCACCGCTTCCCGGTCCCGTCCGGGGCCCACCCCGAGCACGCGAGGGGTGCGGCCCGGACAGGGCCTCCCACCGAGAGGGGAACCCGCTCCCGATGACCGTTCCCGTCCCCGACGCACCCGCGAACCGGTCCGCCCTGCCACCGCCGGGCACCGACCCCGAGTGGTACAAGCGCGCGGTCTTCTACGAGGTGCTCGTCCGCGGCTTCGCCGACAGCAACGCCGACGGCGTCGGCGACCTGCGCGGCATGCGCGACAAGCTGGACTACCTGCAGTGGCTCGGCGTCGACTGCCTCTGGCTGCCGCCGTTCTTCGCCTCCCCGCTGCGGGACGGCGGCTACGACGTCAGCGACTACACCGCGGTGCTGCCGGAGTTCGGCACGATCGAGGACTTCAAGGAGTTCCTCGACGAGGCCCACGCCCGCGGCATGCGCGTGATCATCGACTTCGTCATGAACCACACCTCGGACCAGCACCCCTGGTTCCAGGCCAGCCGGAGCGACCCCGACGGCCCCTACGGCGATTTCTACGTCTGGGCCGACGACGACAGCGGCTACGCCGACGCCCGCATCATCTTCGTCGACACCGAGAGCTCCAACTGGAGCTTCGACCCGGTGCGCAAGCAGTACTTCTGGCACCGGTTCTTCTCGCACCAGCCCGACCTCAACTTCGAGAACCCGAAGGTGCGGGAGGCGATCATCGACGCCCTGCGCTTCTGGCTGGACCTCGGGATCGACGGCTTCCGCCTCGACGCCGTGCCCTACCTCTTCGAGGAGGAGGGCACCAACTGCGAGAACCTGCCGCGCACCCACGAGTTCCTCAAGCAGGTGCGCAAGGTCGTCGACGCCGACTACCCCGACACCGTGCTGCTCTGCGAGGCCAACCAGTGGCCGGCCGACGTCGTCGAGTACTTCGGCGAGGACGGCGACGAGTGCCAGATGGCCTTCCACTTCCCGGTGATGCCGCGCCTGTTCATGGCCGTCCGGCGCGAGCAGCGCTTCCCGATCTCGGAGATCATGGCCCAGACGCCGGACATCCCCGAGAACTGCACCTGGGGGGTCTTCCTCCGCAACCACGACGAGCTGACGCTCGAGATGGTCACCGACGAGGAACGCGACTACATGTGGGCCGAGTACGCCAAGGACCCCCGCATGAAGGCCAACATCGGCATCCGCCGGCGGCTGGCCCCGCTGCTGGACAACGACGTCAACACCCTCGAGCTGTTCAACGCCCTGCTCCTGTCGCTGCCGGGCTCCCCGGTCCTGTACTACGGCGACGAGATCGGGATGGGCGACAACATCTGGCTCGGTGACCGCGACGGCGTCCGCACCCCGATGCAGTGGACGCCGGACCGCAACGGCGGCTTCTCCACCGCCGACCCGCAGCGCATGAACCTGCCGCTGAACCAGGACCCGGTGTACGGCTACCAGGTCACCAACGTGGAGTCGCAGCTGCGCAACAGCAACTCGCTGCTCCAGTGGGTCCGGCGGATGATCCAGGTCCGCGGGCAGCACCCCACCTTCGGGCTGGGCACCTTCGAGGAGGTCGGCTCCCGCAACCCGACGGTGCTCTCGTTCGTCCGCCGGTTCGGCGACGACATCGTGCTGTGCGTCAACAACCTCTCGCGCTTCCCGCAGCCGGTGGAGCTGGACCTGCGCGAGTTCGAGGGCTACACGCCGATCGAGCTCACCGGGCGGGTGGAGTTCCCGCAGATCGGCGTCCTGCCGTACATGCTGACCCTCGCCGGGCACGGCTTCTACTGGTTCGAGCTCGCCAAGCCGATCGAACCCGCTCCCGACGAGCACGAGGACTGGGCCAACGCGACGTCCAGCGCAGTGGCCGACACCCTGCTGGCCGCGGGCGTGGTCAGCGCCGCCGACGAGCCGTCCGACGAGTCCGGAGATGTCCGATGAGCGCGCTGACCGACCTGTTCCGCGACTGGATCCCGCACCAGCGGTGGTTCGGTGGCAAGGGCCGCGAGTGGGCCGAGGTCACCGAGGACGGGTTCTTCCTCGACCGGGGGAACCCGGTCCTCTCGGTGCACCGGGTCCGCATCCGGTACACCGATGACGTCGTGGAGACCTACCTGGTACCGCTGTCCTGGCGTGACCACCCGGCCGAGGACCTCGAGCAGGCGCTCGTCGGCGCGGTCGCGAACGAGGGCAACGAGACCTACGCCTACGACGCGATGCGCGACCGGGAGTCCACCGCGCCCTGGTTGATCCACCTGGCCCAGGGGTCGGCCATCGGGCCGATGCGCTTCTCCCCCGCCGGCGAGGGCGACATCCCCGAGGGCCTGCCGGGCGACATCGTCTCCACCGAGCAGAGCAACACCTCGCTGGTCTACGGCCAGGAGGCGATCCTCAAGCTCTTCCGGCGGCTGGAGCCGGGGCTCAACCCCGACGTCGAGATCCACGACGCGCTGCGCCGGGCGGACAACCCGCACATCGCCGCGCTCCTGGGCCACATCGAGATCGACGACCCGCAGGGCGGGGACCCGGCCACGGTCGCGATGCTGCAGACCTTCGTCCCCAACGCCAGCGACGGGTGGCGGCTGGCCACCGCGAGCGTCCGCGACCTCTACGCCGAGGGCGACCTGCACGCCGACGAGGTCGGCGGCGACTTCGCCGCCGACAGCGAGCGGCTGGGCGCCGCGACCGCCTCGGTGCACGCCGACCTGGCGCGGGTCCTGCCCACCGAGGAGGCCGCGGCCGGCTGGCTGGGCACCGTCGCCCAGCAGATGTCGGACCGGCTGGACGCCGCGGTCGAGATCGTGCCGCAGCTGCAGGAGCACGCCGAGGCGCTGCGGCAGGTGTACGCCGCCGTCGCCGGCAGCGAGGAGCCGGTCGTGCGGCAGCGGGTGCACGGCGACCTCCACCTGGGTCAGGTACTGCGCACGGCCACGGGCTGGATCATCCTCGACTTCGAGGGCGAGCCGGCCCGCGCGCTGGCCGCCCGCCGCGAGCTCGACAGTCCGCTGCGCGACGTCGCCGGGATGCTCCGCAGCTTCGACTACGCCGCCCGGCACCTGCTCGTCGAGCAGCCGGAGGACACCCAGCGCGAGTACCGCGCCCAGGAGTGGGCGGCCCGCAACCGGGCCGCGTTCTGCGCCGGCTACTCGGAGGCCAGCGGGATGGACCCGTGCGGGGAGTCACCACTCCTTCGGGCGTTCGAGGCCGACAAGGCGGTTTACGAATGCGTCTACGAGGCGAGGAACCGTCCGCACTGGCTGATGATCCCGCTCCAGTCGATCGCCCGGCTCGCCGGTCGCGGCTGAGCTCCCGAACCGACGGACCAGAGCACCGAGAACGGACGAAGGACGGCGAGACGATGACGACCGACGACCGAGGCGAGAGCCCCGTGGCCGGCAAGGACGATCTGCAGCGCGCCGTGGAGGAGAAGGTGGCGCAGGCGGAGGCGGCCGCGGGCAGCGAGCCGCCGGTGAACGCCGAGCCGGCCAAGAAGAGCACCAAGCGGGCCGCGGCCAAGAAGGCGGCGCCCGCGAAGAAGACCGCGGCCGCCAAGAAGGCGGCCCCGGCGAAGAAGGCGGCGCCGGCCGAGGCGGCCACCGACACGAAGGCGACGGCGGCGAAGCGGTCGACGGCCAAGAAGGTCGCCGCCGCGCCCACCGCCACCGAGGCCACCCCGGAGCAGGGCGGCGAGGACACCGAGGTCACCGCCAACCCGGTGGTCGCACCGGCACCGATCGCCGAGCCCGGTGACGGCACCGGCGCCCCGGCCGGCCAGCCGGTCGCCCCCGACCCCGACCCGGCGACGCCGCCCACCCCGCAGGCCCCGGACGAGGACCGGGCGGCCTCCGACGGGTCCGCGGAGCCCGCGGCGCCGGTCCTCCCGGCCGACGCCCCGTCCACCGCCGGCACCCCGACCGCGGATGCCCCGACCGCCGGCATCCCGACCGCGGTTGCCCCGACCGGCGACGGATCCCCCGCGGGCGGCTCCCCCGCGGGGGGCACCACCGCCGGCGCGGCCGGGGACGCCGACGTCGAGGAGTTCGGCGAGGACGACCTCCGGGCGATCGTCGAGGGCTGGTCGCGCGACCCGCACCGCATCCTCGGCGCCCACCGCACCGATGACGGCTGGGCGGTGCGCACGCTGCGCCCGGACGCCGTCAGCGTCGCCGTCCTCGACGAGGACGGGAGCCGCTACGAGGCGGCGCAGCTGCACGGCGGCGTCTACGAGGCGTCGCTCCCGCGCCAGCCCGGGGACTACCGGATCGAGGTCGTCTACGGCGACGGCCAGGGCGGGACGACGACGCACACGGTCGACGACCCCTTCCGCTGGCTGCCCACCCTCGGGCCGCTCGACGAGCACCTCATCCGCGAAGGACGCCACGAGCGGCTGTGGGAGGTGCTCGGCGCGCACGTCCGGCGCTACGAGACCCCGCGCGGCACGGTCGAGGGCGTCTCCTTCGCCGTCTGGGCGCCCAGCGCCCAGGGCGTCAAGGTCACCGGCGACTTCGACTACTGGGAGGCCCGCGCCTACCCCATGCGGATGCTCGGGTCCTCCGGCGTCTGGGAGATCTTCATCCCGGGCGCGCAGGTCGGCACCCGGTACCGCTACCACGTGCTCGGCGCCGACGGCACCTGGCGGGAGAAGGCCGACCCGCTCGCCTTCGCCACCGAGGTGCCGCCGCTGAACGCCTCCGTCGTCACCGCATCCACCTACGAGTGGGCCGACGACAGCTGGCTCGAGCAGCGGGCCGAAGCCGGCTGGCACCAGCGGCCGATGAGCGTCTACGAGGTGCACGCCGGCTCCTGGCGCCAGGGGCTGTCCTACCGCGAGATGGCCGACGAGCTCGTCGACTACGTCCGCGACGCCGGGTTCACCCACATCGAGTTCATGCCGCTGGCCGAGCACCCGTTCGGCGGCTCCTGGGGCTACCAGGTCACCTCCTACTACGCGCCGACGTCCCGCTACGGCTCCCCGGACGACCTGCGCTACCTGATCGACCGGGCGCACCAGGCCGGCATCGGCGTCATCGTCGACTGGGTGCCCGCCCACTTCCCCAAGGACGAGTGGGCGCTGGCCCGCTTCGACGGCACGCCGCTCTACGAGCACGGTGACCCGCGCCGTGGCGAGCAGCTGGACTGGGGTACCTACGTCTTCGACTTCGGCCGCTCCGAGGTCCGCAACTTCCTGGTCGCCAATGCGCTGTACTGGTGCAAGGAGTTCCACATCGACGGCATCCGCGTGGACGCGGTGGCCTCGATGCTCTACCTGGACTACTCCCGCAGCGAGTGGCTGCCCAACAAGTACGGCGGCCGGGAGAACCTGGAGGCGGTGGCCTTCCTGCAGGAGTTCAACGCCACCGTCTACCGCGAGGTCCCCGGCGTCATGACGATCGCCGAGGAGTCCACCGCCTGGCCGGGGGTCACCCGGCCCACCCACCTGGGCGGCCTGGGCTTCGGGTTCAAGTGGAACATGGGCTGGATGCACGACTCGCTCGCCTACGTCGAGCGCGAGCCGATCTACCGCAGCTACCACCACGGCCAGCTCACGTTCTCGATGCACTACGCGTACAGCGAGAACTACGTCCTGCCGATCAGCCACGACGAGGTCGTGTACGGCAAGGGCTCGATGCTGCGGAAGATGCCCGGGGACCGCTGGCAGCAGCTGGCCAACCTCCGGGCCTACCTGGCCTACATGTGGGCCCACCCGGGCAAGCAGCTGCTGTTCATGGGGTCGGAGTTCGCCCAGGACTCGGAGTGGGCGGAGAGCCGCTCGCTGGACTGGTGGCACCTCGACGACCCCGCGCACCGCGGCATCCTGCAGCTGGTCACCGACCTCAACGGCCGCTACAAGGAGCTCGACGCCCTCTGGTCGCTGGACGTCGACCCGGCCGGGTTCCAGTGGATCGACGCCAACGACGCCTCGGGCAACGTGCTCTCCTTCCTCCGCTACGGCGCCGCGCAGCAGGGCGACGGCCCCGCCGCCCCCGTCGAGGAGAGGGCCGCCGAGGAGGCCGCGCAGGGCTCGGCGCTGGCCTGCGTCGTCAACTTCTCCGGCGCCCCCCACCACGAGTACCGCATCGGGCTGCCCCGCCCCGGCCAGTGGCGCGAGGTGCTGAACTCCGACGCCGAGGGGTACGGCGGGTCCGGCGTCGGCAACTACGGCGGGATCGAGGCCGAGCCGGAGCCCTGGCACGGCCAGCCGTACTCGGCGACCATCTCCGCACCTCCGCTGGGCACCGTCTGGTTCCTGCACGAGGGCTGATCGACCGTCGTCTCCACCCGGCCGCGCCGCTCCGGTGCGGCCGGGTGGTGGCCGCTCCCCCGGCCCACCGGGCATGCTGTGCGGCGCACGCCCGCGCCGCACGTGGAGGAACCGCCCGATGAGACAGCTGCTGCACCGGGTGGCCCCCGTGGTCGTCGCGGCGCTGGTGCTCACCGGTTGCGCCGCCGGCACCGTGCGGGGGCAGGCGACACCGCCGGACGACGGGCCGACCGACGTGACCGCCGGCGAGTTCCCCGTCACGGGAGCGGGCGACGAGCCCATCGACCAGTTCGCCCGCAACGCCCTGGCCGACCTCGACGCCTTCTGGGCGCAGGCCTACCCCGAGTACTTCGGCGAGGAGTACACGCCCCTGGCGGGCGGCTACTTCTCGGTCGACTCCGAGGCCCTCGACGAGAGCGCCTACCCCGGGACCGGGATCGGCTGCGAGGGCTCGTACACCGCACCGGAGGACGTCGCCGGCAACGCGTTCTACGACCCCACCTGCGACGTCATCGCCTACGACCGCGCCCTGCTGCAGGAGCTCTCCGACGACTACGGCCGCTTCCTGGTGCCCGTGGTGATGGCGCACGAGTTCGGCCATGCGATGCAGGGGCGCTTCGGGTTCGCCGAGTCCGGCCGCAGCATCCAGGACGAGACCCAGGCCGACTGCCTGGCCGGGGCGTGGACGCGCTGGGTCGCCGACGGCCGGGCCGCCCACCTCTCGCTGCGCGAGCCCGAGCTCGACGACGTCGTCCGGGGGTTCCTCCTGCTCCGCGACGACGTGGGTAGCGACCCGGACGACGTCGAGGCCCACGGCTCCTACTTCGACCGGGTCTCCGCGTTCTACGACGGCTTCGAGCGCGGCCTGGGCACCTGCCGCGATGCATTCGGCGCGGACCGGCTGTTCACCGCCGCGGCCTTCACGCCCACCGACCTCGACCAGGGGAACGCCGACTTCGCCGACATCGTGGACTGGGTCGGCGCCACCCTGCCCGTCTTCTGGGGCGAGGTCTTCCCGGCCGCGTTCGGCGGGGAGTTCGAGGAGCCCGAGATCGCCGGCTTCGTCGGCAGCGCGCCGGGCTGCGACGGGCTCGACGGCCGGGACCTGGGCTACTGCGCCGACGACCGGACCGTCTACATCGACGAGACCGACCTGGCGGTGCCCGCCTACGACGAGATCGGCGACTTCGCTCTCGCCACCGCCATGGCCCTCCCCTACGCCCTGGCGGTGCGGGATCAGGCCGGTCTCACGGTCGACGACGGCGAGGCCACCCGGTCGGCCGTCTGCCTCACCGGCTGGTACCAGGCGCAGTGGTACAACGCCGAGTTCTCCGACGTCGTCGGCGCCGAGATCAGCCCCGGCGACCTCGACGAGGCCGTCCAGTTCCTGCTGCGGTACGGCGTCGAGGACGAGGTCTTCCCCGGCACCGACGCCTCGGGCTTCGAGCTGGTCGGCGCCTTCCGGAACGGTTTCCTGGACGGCGGAGCGGCCTGCGGGATCGGGGTCTGACCCCCCGCCGTCTAGAAGAGCGCGGCGGTGAGCTGGCGGCGGGCCGTCGCGACGCGGGGGTCGGCGTCGCCGACGACCGCGAAGAGCTCCACCAGGTGCTTGCGCGCCTCGTCCCGGTGCTCTCCCCCGGTGCGGCGGACCACGTCGAGCAGCCGGTCGAAGGCCGCCTCGATGTTGCCGGTGCCCAGCAGGAAGTCGGCGGCGCGGGTCTGCGCGGCGACGTCGTCGGGCGCGGCGTCCGCGGCGGCGAGCGCGTCGGGGCCGGCCTCCTCGGCCCGGCGGAACAGCTGCACCTGGCGCAGCGCGATGCCGGCGTCGGGGTGGTCGGGCTCCTCGGCGAGGACCGCCTGGTAGGCGGCCTCGGCCGCGGCCAGGTCACCGCGCTCCAGGGCGGCCTCGGCGGCGTCCAGCCGGGGGTCCTCCGCCTCCTGCTGCGGCTCGGCGCCCGGGACCGCCCCACCGGTGGTGGCCTGCACCAGCTCTGTGACGAACTGGCGGGCCTGCTCCTCGGGGATCGCCCCGGTGAACTCGGCGACCAGCTGCCCCTGCCACACCGCCTTGACGGCGGGGATGCCCTGCACGCGCAGCCCCTGGGCCAGCGCCGGGTTGGCCTCGACGTCGACCTTCGCCAGCACCCAGGAGCCGCCGCCCTCGACGGCCAGCCGCTCGAGCACCGGGGAGAGCTGCTTGCACGGCCCGCACCACTCGGCCCACAGGTCGAGCACGACCGGCACCTGGAACGACCGGTCCAGCACCTCGGTCTGGAAGGTGGCCTCGGTGACGTCGACGACCGCACCCCCCGGGGCACCCGCCGGCGCGGTGGCGCTCGGCGGCGGGGCGGCCTGGGCGCGCGCTGCGGCCTCCGAGCGCGCCTTGACGGCGGCGAGGTCGACGGCGCCGGCCATGGCGGCGGCCACCTGGGCCTGCTGCGCCTGCGCGCGCGGGTCGGGACGTCCGGGGCGGGTGGGCTGCATGACCTCGATCATCCCACCGCGGGTCCGGGCGTGTCCGGGCCGGGGCTCAGCCCTCCGCCCAGACGCCCAGCTGGTTGCCGCTGGGATCCTCGAAGTGGAACCGGCGCCCGCCCGGGAACTCGTACGGGCCCTCGACCACGCGCCCACCGGCGGCCTCCACCGCGGCGACGCTCGCGTCGAGGTCCGCGGAGAACAGCAGCACGAGCGGGCCGCCCGCCGTCGGCGGCTCGCTGTCGCGCCGGAGGCTCCCCACCTTGCCGTCCGCGCTCCGACGAGCGGGGCCCGGAGGGTTCCCGAGGAGGCGCGCTGCCGCCGCCCTGCGAGGTCGGTACGCCGAGCGGGGGCCGGAGGCTCCCCGAGGTGTGCCGAGGAGCGGCTCAGCGCCCGTCGGGGACGGCACGTGGCCGCGGTGCGGTCCGGAGGACCGCGATGCCACAGCTCAGAATCGGGCGGGCTCGGTGTAGCCGCCCCACTCCGCGCGGAGGGCGTCGCAGATCTCGCCGAGAGAGGCCTCGGCTCGCACGGCGTCGAGCATCGCGGGGACCATGTTCGCCTCGGTGCGCGCCACCTCGACCATGCGCACGATGGCCGCACGTACGGCGTCGTCGTCCCGCTGCTGCCGGCGGCCGGCCAGCTCGGCCTTCTGCTCGACCTCCACCTGGTGGCTGACCCGCAGGATGTCCAGCTTGTCGTGGGCGTCCACCGAGCCGACCAGCGTGTTGACGCCGACGACCTTCTTGTCGCCCTTCTCCAGGGCCCGCTGGTAGACGAACGCGGCCTCGGCGATCTCGCCGGTGAACCAGCCGTCCTCGATGCCCCGCAGGATGCCCGAGGTCATCGTGCCGTCGGTGCCCATGTCGCGGATGCGGGCGAAGATCTCCTCCGCCTGGCGCTCGAGCTCGTCGGTGAGCGCCTCGACGTACCAGGAGCCGCCGAGCGGGTCGGCGACGTTCATGACGCCGGTCTCCTCGGCGATCACCTGCTGGGTGCGCAGCGCGATCTGCGCGGCCTTGGCGCTGGGCAGCGCCAGCACCTCGTCGAGGGCGTTGGTGTGCAGCGACTGGGTGCCGCCGAGGACCGCGGCCAGCGCCTCCACCGCCGTCCGGGTGATGTTGTTGTCCGGCTGCTGGGCGGTGAGGCTGACGCCGGCGGTCTGGGTGTGGAAGCGCAGCTGCTGCGCCTTCTCGGTCCGGGCGCCGTAGACGTCGCGCAGCCAGCGCGCCCAGATGCGGCGGGCGGCGCGGAACTTGGCGATCTCCTCGAAGAAGTCGACGTGCGCGTCGAAGAAGAACGACAGCCCGGGGGCGAACTGCTCGACGTCCAGGCCGCGGGAGAGCCCCAGCTCCACGTAGGCGAAGCCGTCGGCCAGCGTGTACGCGAGCTCCTGCGCGGCCGTCGAACCGGCTTCGCGGATGTGGTAGCCGGAGACGCTGATCGGCTTGTACGCCGGGATGTGCTCGGCGCAGTACTCCATGAGGTCGCCGATCAGGCGCAGGTGCGGCTCCGGCGGGAAGAGCCACTCCTTCTGCGCGATGTACTCCTTGAAGATGTCGGTCTGCAGCGTGCCGTTGAGGCGGCCGAGGTCGGCGCCCTGGCGTTCGGCGGCGACCAGATACATGCAGAAGACCGGGACGGCGGGGCCGCTGATGGTCATCGACGTCGTGGTGGCCTCGAGGTCGATGCCGTCGAAGAGCACGTCCATGTCGACGGCGGTGTCCACGGCCACGCCGCAGTGCCCGACCTCCCCGAGGCTGCGCGGGTCGTCGGAGTCGCGGCCCATGAGCGTGGGCATGTCGAACGCGACCGAGAGCCCGCCGCCGCCCTCGGCCAGGATCATCTTGTAGCGCTCGTTGGTCTGCTTGGCGTTGCCGAAGCCGGCGAACTGCCGGATGGTCCAGGCCCGCCCGCGGTAGCCCGTGGCGTGCAGGCCCCGGGTGAACGGGAACTCGCCCGGGTAGCCGATCCGCTCGAAGCCCTCGACGGTGCGCTCGTCGGCGGGGCCGTACACCGGGTCGACCTCCACGCCCGAGAGCGTGGTGAAGTCCGCGTCACGCACCCGCCCCGCGGCCAGCGCCGCGTCATACCGCTGCTGCCACCGCTGCCGGGCGTCGTCGCTCATGCCGAAGATGCTAGGACGTCCAACTATCGTGTGTCGAGCGTCACGGCGCGTCGCCGGCGACGTCCCCGGCGCCCAGCCGCGCCCGGCGCAGCGTCGTGAACAGCGCCTCGTGCTCCTCCTCCGCGAGGTCCCCCAGCCCGAAGTCGAGCGCGGTCAGCGCCCGCGTGCCCTCCTCGACGACGGCGCGGCCGCGGTCGGTGATCGCGGCCAGGACACCGCGGCCGTCGGCGGGGTTGGGGCGGCGGTCGACGTACCCCGCGGCCACCAGCCGGTCGATGGCGTTGGTGACGCTGGTCGGGTGCACCATGAGCCGGCTGCCGATCACCTTCAGCGGCAGCTCCCCCGACCGGCTGAAGGTGAGCAGCACGAGGACCTCGTAGCGGGCGAACGTCAGCTCCAGCGGGCGCAGCACCTCGTCGAAGCGGGCGAGCAGGATCTGCTGGACGCGGAAGACCGACGTCGCCGCCCGCATCGCCGACGACGGGCCGAAGTGCTTCTCCCACTTCTCCCCGGCGCGCTCGATCGGGTCGAACGGCAGCCCCAGCGGTCGGACCATGCGCGGCACGCTACCTGCGCACCGGTCCCACGCCGCCGCCCTCGGCCGGTGTCGACTCGTCGTGGTGTCGACCCCCGGACCACCGGCTCGCGGTCGAGTACGAGGGGCGGTGGCACGGCGAGCGGCAGAACGTGGCCCGGGACCGCCGGCGCCGGAACGGCCTCGCCGCGGCCGGCTGGACCGTGGTCTTCGTGACCGCGGAGGACCTCGCCGAACCGGTGCAGCTGATCGCCCGCATCGCCGCAGCCCTGCGGCTCGTCCACTGACTGCCGACGACGCGTCGGGTCCGGGCCGCCCGACCCCACGCCCGCTCGACAACGGGCGGGACCGCTCAGCGCAGCGGCGGGCGCAGCGGCGGGACGTGCCGCACACCGAACACCTCGGCCAGGGCCACGCGTGCGGCCTGGTCGCCGCAGGCACCGTGGACGGCGGGGCCGGGCGGGGTGGCCGACGACGCCAGGTACACCCCGCGGGCCGGCGTCTTGTAGGTGTTCCAGCGCGGGACCGGCCGGGCGAGCATCTGCCAGAGGGTGGTCTGCCCGTTGGAGATGTCGCCGCCCAGGTAGCTGGGGTTCCACTGCTCCATGGCGACGGCGTTCTTGGTGTGGCGGTCGACGATCGTGTCGCGGAAGCCGGGCGCGAACCGCTCGACCTGCTGCTCGATCGCGTCGGTCATGTCGACGTCGGAGCCGTGCGGCACGTGCACGTAGGCCCAGAAGATGTGCCCGCCGTCCGGGGCGCGGCTGGGGTCGGGCACGGTGGGCTGGACGGCGAGCACGTAGGGCCGGTCGGTGACCCGCCCCTCGTTGGGCGCCCGCTCCCCGGCGATCGTCTCCTCCAGGGTCCCGGCGACGTGGACGGTCCCGGCGCGGCGGACGTCGGCGTTGGCCCACGGCACCGGCTCGGACAGGATCCAGTCGATCTTGAAGACGCCGGCGCCGTGCCGGTACCGCTGCACCCAGCGGCGGTAGCCCTCGTGCACCCGGTCCCCGGCCATCGCCACGAACGCATCCGGCGAGGTGTCGAGCAGCACGGCGGGCACGCCCTCGAACTCGCGCAGGTCGGTGACCAGGTGGCCGGTCACCACCTCGCCGCCCTGCTCCTCCAGGGCGGTCACCATGGCGTCGGCGAGCTTCTGCGATCCGCCCTCGACCAGCGGCCACCCGGCGTGGTGGGACAGCATCGCGAGCAGCATGCCGAGCGCCGAGGTCAGCGGCTGGCGCAGGTCCAGCATCCCGTGGGCCGCGGCACCGGCGATGAGCGCCCGCCCCTCCGGGGTGCCGAAGTACCGGTGCGCCAGCCAGCGGACGTTGGGCAGGCCGGTGAGCCCGAACGTCGCGATCTGCAGCGGGCTGCGCGTCGGCAGGCTGCGCAGCCGGCTGGTGAGGAAGAAGTCGACGATGTCGGCGCCGTGCTCCACGAGCGGCTCGAACAGCCGGCGGTACCCGTCGGCGTCCACCCCGAGGCCGGCCGCGGTCTCTTCCAGGGAGCGGTGGGAGACCGCCGCGCGGCCGCCGTCCAGCGGGTGCGCGAAGTTGACCTCCGGGTGCACCAGGCGCACGCCCCGCGCCGGCAGGTCGAACTCGCGGAAGAAGGGCGCCGCGGCGGCCAGCGGCTGCACCGTCGAGCAGACGTCGTGGTGGAACCCGGGGCGCATGAGCTCCTCGGTGCGCATCCCGCCACCGGGCCGCTCGCCCGCCTCGACCACCTGCACCCGCAGGCCGGCGGCGGCCAGGCGGAGGGCAGCGGCCAGCCCGTTGGGCCCTGCTCCGACGACGACGGCGTCCGCCGTGCCGTTCACTGCCGTAGTCCGTTCACCCGTCCCATCCTGGCCGGTGGGCGCCCGACCTGCGCGGTCAGCGCCTACAGCTGGCCGAGCAGCTCGTCGGCGGCGCGGTAGGGGTCGGTCCCGCCACCCACCACCGCGTCGGCCAGCGTGCCCAGCGCCGCCGAGCCGCGCACGTCGCCCATCCGCTCGCGCAGCGTGGCCAGCGCGATCGCCTCGATCTCGCGGGCGGCCCGCTCGCTCCGCCGGCGGTGCCCCTCACCCGAGGACTCCAGCCACTGCCGGTGCTCCTCGATCCGCGCCAGCACCTCGTCGACGCCGTTGTCGGTGTCGCGGGCGGCGACCGTGCGGCAGATCGGCGGGCGCCAGTGGCCCGCCTCGGAGTGCCGACCCCCGAGGGAGAGCATGTAGCGCAGGTCGCGCACCGTCTGGTCGGCGCCGTCCCGGTCGGCCTTGTTGACGACGAAGACGTCGGCGACCTCCAGGATCCCGGCCTTGGCCGCCTGGATCCCGTCGCCCATGCCGGGGGCGACCAGCACGAGCGTGGTGTCGGCGAGCGAGGCGATCTCGAGCTCCGACTGCCCGACCCCGACCGTCTCGATCAGCACCACGTCGCAGCCGGCCGCGTCGAGCACCCGCAGCGCCTGCGGCGTGGCCCAGGAGAGCCCGCCGAGGTGCCCGCGCGAGGCCATCGACCGGATGAAGACGCCGCTGTCGCCCGCGTGGTCCTGCATGCGCACGCGGTCGCCGAGCAGGGCGCCCCCGGAGAAGGGCGAGGACGGGTCGACGGCCAGCACCCCGACCCGCTTGCCCGCCTGCCGGAGCGCGCGCACCAGCGCGGTCGTCGACGTCGACTTGCCGACACCCGGCGAACCGGTGAGGCCGATGACCTGGGCGCTGCCGGTGTGCGGCGCCAGCGCCGCCGCCACCTCGCGCAGCGCCGGGCTGGCGTCCTCCACCAGCGAGATCAGCCGGGCCACCGACCGCGCGTCACCCTCGCGGGCGCCCGCGACGAGCGCCGGGACGTCAGCGGACCGCCGGGAGCGGCGGGTGGGCGCTTGCCCCCGAGGGGGCCCCGAAGCCGGCGACTGGACTGCGGTCCCCTCTGTCGTCACGCCTTCGCGGGCACGTGCAGGATCAGCGCGTCGCCCTGGCCGCCGCCGCCGCAGAGCGCCGCGGCACCGACGCCGCCACCGCGGCGGCGCAGCTCGAGCGCGAGGTCCAGGACGATCCGGGCGCCGCTCATGCCGATCGGGTGCCCCAGGGCGATGGCGCCGCCGTTGGGGTTCACCTTCTCCGGGTCGATGCCGAGCTCGCGGGTGGAGACGATGCCGACCGCGGCGAAGGCCTCGTTCAGCTCGACCAGGTCGAGGGACTTCGGGTCGATGCCCTCGCGCTCGCAGGCCTTCTGGATCGCCCGCGACGGCTGGCTCTGCAGCGTGGCGTCCGGACCGGCGACGACGCCGTGCGCACCGATCTCGGCGATGACCGTGCAGCCCAGCTCGGCGGCCTTCTCGGCGCTCATCACCACGACGGCGCAGGCGCCGTCGGAGATCTGCGAGGCGGTGCCGGCGGTGATCGTGCCGTCCTTGGCGAAGGCGGGCTTCAGCTTCGAGAGGCTCTCGGCGGTGGTGTCGGGGCGGATGCCCTCGTCCTCGCGGAACTCGATCGGGTCGCCCTTGCGCTGCGGGATGAGGACGGGGGTGATCTCCTCGTCGAAGATCCCGTCCTTGGCGGCGCGCGCGGCCTTCTGGTGGCTCGCGGCGGCGAACTCGTCCTGCTCCTCGCGGGTCAGGTCGTAGCGGCTGTTGGCCTGCTCGGTGAGCGCGCCCATCGCCACCTGGTCGAAGGTGTCCGACAGCCCGTCGTGGGCCATCGAGTCGATCAGCGCGGTGTCGCCGTACTTGGTGCCGGTGCGCGAGCCCGCCAGCAGGTGCGGCGCCTGGGTCATCGACTCCATGCCACCGGCGACGACGACGTCGTACTCGCCCGCGCGGATGAGCTGGTCGGCGAGCGCGATGGCGTTCATGCCGGAGAGGCAGACCTTGTTGATGGTCAGCGACGGGACCGACATCGGGATGCCGCCGGCCACCGCGGCCGGGCGGGCGGGGTTCTGGCCGGCCCCTGCCTGGATGACCTGGCCCATGATCACGTAATCGACCTGGTCGCCGGAGATGCCGGCCCGCTCGAGCGCGGCCTTGATGGCGACACTCCCGAGGTCGGCCGCGGAGAAGTCCTTCAGCGAGCCGAGGAGCCGGCCCATCGGGGTACGGGCGCCGCTGACGATGACCGAGCGGGACATGCTGCCTCCAGTGCCGGGCCGCCGCCGGTGGCGACCACGTTGTCGGGACGCACCGCGACGGCGATACCGGCGCGGCGTCGGGCCTTCCGGGAAGGATAGGACGGCCGCCCGACGCGCGGCAGGGCCGGATGAGTGGCCGAGGTCACGCCGTGGGGGTGAGGCCTGCCACACCGACCTGTCGTCTCAGACGTCTTGACGGCACTATGCCTGGCGTGAGCAACGACGCCGAGCGCCCCGGGCTGCCCGAGGGCCTGCTGACGACCATCGACCACGTGGGCATCGCCGTCCCGGACCTGGACGAGGCGATCGCCTTCTACGCCCGGGCCTTCGGGGTGCACTCGGTGCACGAGGAGACCAACGAGGAGCAGGGCGTCCGCGAGGCGATGCTCGCCGTCGGCACCGGTGAGACCCGGATCCAGCTGCTCGCGCCGCTGACCCCGGAGTCCACCATCGCCAAGTTCATCGGCCGCTCGGGGCCCGGCCTGCAGCAGCTCGCCTTCCGGGTCGACGACGTCGAGGCGGTCAGCGCGACGCTGCGCGAGCGCGGCCTGCGGCTGCTCTACGACACGCCCAAGCGCGGCACGTCGGACAGCCGGGTGAACTTCGTCCACCCCAAGGACGCCGGCGGCGTCCTGGTCGAGCTCGTCGAGCCGGCCGCGCCCACCGCGCACTGACCACCCCGACCCGCGCGGTTACCCACCGGTAACCTCTCCGCACCCGCACCTGCACCGCCCTCCGAGCCGGCCGACCACGGCCACCGACGACCCAGGAGTTCGCGTGAACGAGATCAGGGACGCCATCCTCGCCGACCAGCTGGACGCCCTCGGCGGCCTGGCCGTGCCGGAGTCCTACCGCGCCGTGCTGGTCCGCAAGGACGAGCAGGACATGTTCGTGGGCATGCCCACCAAGGAGAAGGACCCGCGCAAGTCCCTCCACGTCGAGGAGGTCCCGACGCCGGAGCTCGGCCCGGGCGAGGCGATCGTGGCCGTCATGGCGTCCTCGGTGAACTACAACACCGTCTGGACGTCGATCTTCGAGCCGGTCTCCACCTTCGGCTTCCTCGAGCGCTACGGCCGCGTCTCCGAGCTCACCAAGCGGCACGACCTGCCCTACCACGTGGTCGGCTCGGACCTGGCCGGCGTCGTGCTGCGCGTGGGCCCCGGGGTCAACAAGTGGAAGCCGGGCGACGAGGTCGTCGCGCACTGCCTCTCGGTGGAGCTCGAGGACCCGGCCGGCCACGACGACACGATGATGGACCCGCAGCAGCGCATCTGGGGCTTCGAGACCAACTTCGGCGGCCTCGCGGAGCTGGCGCTGGTCAAGAGCAACCAGCTCATGCCCAAGCCCGCCCACCTCACGTGGGAGGAGGCCGCGAGCCCGGGCCTGGTCAACTCGACCGCCTACCGCCAGCTGGTGAGCAAGAACGGCGCCAACATGAAGCAGGGCGACACCGTGCTCATCTGGGGCGCTTCGGGCGGCCTGGGCTCGTACGCCACCCAGATGGCGCTCAACGGCGGCGCGATCCCGGTGTGCGTGGTGAGCAGCCCCGAGAAGGCCGAGATCGTCCGCGCGATGGGCGCCGAACTGGTCATCGACCGCTCTGCCGAGGGCTACAGGTTCTGGAAGGACGACGACACCCAGGACCCCAAGGAGTGGCAGCGCCTCGGCAAGAAGATCCGTGAGCTCACCGGCGGCGAGGACGTCGACATCGTCTTCGAGCACCCCGGCCGGGAGACCTTCGGTGCCAGCGTCTACGTGGCCAAGAAGGGCGGCACGATCATCACCTGCGCCTCGACCACGGGATACCTGCACGAGTACGACAACCGGTACCTCTGGATGAACCTCAAGAAGATCCTGAGCTCGCACTTCGCGAACTACAAGGAGGCGTGGGAGGCCAACCGGCTCATCGACAAGGGCCTCATCCACCCGACGCTGTCGAAGGTCTACCCGATGGAGGAGGTCGGCCAGGCCGCCCTCGACGTCCACCGCAACGCCCACCAGGGCAAGGTCGGCGTCCTGACCCTCGCCCCCGAGGAGGGGCTCGGTGTCAAGGACGCCGAGAAGCGCCAGAAGCACATCGAGGCGATCAACCGCTTCCGCGGCGTGTGAAAGGACCCTCCTGCCCCCCCACCGCTCGCACGCTCGCGGCGGGGCCCTGCAGGAGGGCCACCCGCTCGGGTCACCAGGGGCCGGGCCGCGATGCGGCCCGGCCCCTGCGCGCGTCGCCCGGCGTGTCGTCTGGGACGCCCGGTGCATCTGGGGCGGACCACGCCCGGGACGGTGACGGGCCCCAGCCCTTCTGCGAGGATGGAACCCATGAGCGACCCCCGCCGTGACATGCCGGTGCACGAGGCGCAGCACTCGTTCGACGTGGTCCTGCGGGGGTACGACCGCAGCCAGGTCGCCGACACGATCGAGCGGCTCGAGGCGGACTTCCGCATCGCCCTCGCCGACCGTGACGCCGCCGTCGCGCGCTCCTCCGACCTGGCCAGCCAGCTGTCGGCGCTCCACGGCGAGATCGAGTCGCTCCGCCGCAAGGCCGCGACCGCCGCCGCACCCACGTTCGAGAACATCAGCGAGCGCATCCAGCACATGCTGCAGCTGGCCGAGGAGGAGGCGGGGGAGATCCGCCGCGCCGCCGAGGCCGACGCGATGGCCGTGCGCGAGCAGACCGCCGCCGAGGAGCGGGCGCTTCTGGAGCGCCACGCCGCCGGGCAGGCGGAGGTCGAGCGGATGATCGCCGAGGCGCGGCAGAGCGCCGAGCAGATCGCGCAGAAGGCCCAGCAGCGCGCCGACGAGCTGGTCGCCAAGGCCCAGGAGCGGGTCGCCCGGCTCGACGCCGAGTCGCAGGCCCGTCGCGCCAAGGTCGAGGAGGACTTCGACATCGCGCAGCGCGCCCGCCGGGCCGAGGCGGCGCGGGTCGAGGAGGAGCGCGAGCGCGTCTCCACCCAGGCCGCGCGCCAGCGGATCGCCGCCGCGGAGCAGCACGCAGCAGGGCTCGTCGCCGAGGCCGAGGCCCGCGCCGAGGCCATCCGGGAGGTCCGCGACGAGCTCACCAGCCGGCTGGTGCAGGCCCGGCGCCTGCTGGACAACCTGCCCGACCTGGGCGACCGCCCGCAGCAGCCCCGCGACGACGCCGACGCCGGGCGGCGCCCGCAGCCCACCGCCCGCACCACCGAGTCGGCCCCGCAGCAGACCACGGCCCCGCAGTCCGCACCCCAGCAGCCGACCACCGCTCCGCAGCCGGCCCAGCGCGCGCAGGCGGAGCGAGTGGAGACGGCCGCACCCACCGGTCAGGCTCCCGCCCCGGTCGCCGGGCCCCAGACGGGGCAGCAGCCGGTCGTGCAGGCCGCCCGGGGCGAGGGCGAGGCCGCCGCGGCCCGCCAGCCCACCCGCGCCGAGCCGGTGACCGCCACCTTCCCCGCGGTCCAGCGGGCCGAGCCGACCACCCGTGCGCTGCCCCTGCCGCCGCGCCCGACGGGCAGCGGCGCGACCTCGACGGAGCAGCCCGACCCCGCGGTTGCTGCGACCGGGAACCCGGCCACCGACTCCGTCGACCAGCCGGTCCGGGCCCAGGGCTGAGGCCCGTGGCCCACCGGCCTCGCTAGCCGCGGGCCGAACCGTCCACGGACGCCGAGGAGGAGGTGCGGTGCCGACCCGCAGCGCGCGGCACCGCCCCCGGCACCGCGCCGTGGGGCCGCTCCGCGCGGCTCTCGGCGACCGCCGCGCGCCGTTCGTCCTCGTGGGGGCGCTCGCCGCGGTGCTGGTCGCGGCGGCAGCCACCCTGGTGACGGGGCCGGAGCGTTCTGCCCCGTCCAGCGCCCCGACGGCGACCACCGTCCCGGGCACCGGCAGCGCGCCCCGGACCGGCACCACCGCCCGGCCCGCCGCAGCGGCCCTGCTGGACTGGGCCGACCGCGAACTGCCTCCCGGCACGCAACTGCGCGCCGAGGGGGACGTGCGCGACGACCTGCGCGCCGCCGGTGCAGGCGACGAGCTGCTGGCGACCGGCCGGCCCACCGGCCCGGACGACCTCGTCCTCACGGTGGTGGAGGGCTCCGCAGAGCCCGGCGGCCGGGTGGTCGCCCGCTTCGACGAACTCGTCCTGGGCGACCCCTCCCCCGGTGCCCCGGCGCGGGAGCACCTCGAACGGCGGCGGGCGCTGGCCGAGGCGGTGCTGGCCAACCCCACGGCGCGGGCCGGGGAGCAGGCCGCCGCGGTGCTGCGGTCGGCCGACGTGGACATGCGGCTGCTGTCCCTCCTGGCGGTGCTCACCGCCCGGGAGGGCGTCGGCGTGGCGTCGTTCCCGCGCGTCGAGGGGGCCGAGGGGCCGGCGCGCGCCGTGCTGATCGACGCCGTGGGCAGCGCACCGGTCGGCGCCGGGGAAGCAGCCACCGCGGAACTGCGCACCTGGCTGGAGGCCCAGCTCCCGCCGTTCGCACCCGACCGCGTCGAGGTGGTGGAGGAGGGCGTCCTGCTCTCCTACCGCTACGCGTCCGACCCTGACGCGCTCGTCGCCGAAGGGACGCCGTGACGCCCGGTTGGACAGAAGACGCGTGGAGTGGCCGAATGGAGCCGAGGGCCTCTTCCCGGTCCGATCCCGACCCCCTGGAGCCACTGTGGACCGGTTGATCCGTCTGCTGTCCGTCGCCGCGCTCGGTGCCGGTTTCCTCCTCGTCGCCCCCACCGGCGCGGGGGCCGCCACCGAGGGCGCCGGGCTCTTGCGCCTGGCGCACCTGTCACCGGACACCCCGGCGGTCGACGTCTACGTCGACTCGGTCGCCGACCCGGGGGACGGGACGGCGCTGCTCACCGTGCCCGGTGTCGGTTACGGGACCATCTCCGACTACCAGGACGTGCCGGCGGGTGTCTACACGGTGAGCATGCGGCAGGCCGGCGCCGACCCGTCCGCTCCGGCGGTCCTGTCGACCACCGTGGAGATCGGCGACGGCGACGTGCGCACCGTCGCCGGGGTCGGGCCCTTCGCCGATCTGGGCCTCGAGGTGCTCGAGGACGACCTCACGCTCGCGCCGTCCGGCCAGGCCCGCGTGCGGATCATCTCCGCCGCCGCCTCGGCGCTGACGCTGGACGCCGCCGTCGGCGGCACGGACCTCGCCACCGACCTGGCGTTCGCCGAGGCCGGCGACTACGCCACCGTGGCCGGCGACGCCGGATCGTTGCAGCTGACGGTGGACGGCGAGCCCACCGAACTGCCGCTGGAGCTGGCACCCGGCTCCGTGTACAGCCTCTTCGTCCTCGACCAGCCAGGGGGCGGGCTGACCGTGCGCCCGGTCCTGGACGCCGCAGGCCCGGGCGTGGTCCCGACCGGCGGTGTGGAGGCGGGAGCCGGCGGGGCGGCGGGGGCCGGAGGTCCGCTCCCCGCCGTCGTGGCCGGCGCCGCCGGTCTGACGCTCCTCACCGGCCTGCTGCTGGCTGCGTGGTCGCGCCGCGACCCGCCCCGGCACGCCGCCGGTTCCTGAGGCGGGCCCGGTGGGCTCCCACCGTCGGCCGCGACGGCCCGTACCGACGCTGCTGCGGCTGCTCGCCGGCACCGCGCTGGTCTCGGGCACGGTCGCACTGGTGTCCCCCGACGCGGACCCTCCGGCGGCAGAGGTCATCGCGGATGCACCGGCCCCCCTGGTGGCCGGGTACGGCACCGCGGTCACGGCGGCATCGCCGGTCCGGGTCCGACTCCCGGCGATCGGCGTGGACAGCCCGCTGGTCGAGCTCGGCGTCGACGGCGTCGGCGCCCTGGAGCCGCCCGCGGACCACACCCGCGCCGGCTGGTTCACCGGGGGGCCGGCCCCCGGTGCCGTCGGGCCGTCCGTGATCGCCGGGCACGTCGACTCCCGGGACGGGCCCGCCGTGTTCTTCCGGTTGGACGAACTGGTGGCCGGCGACGAGGTGCTGGTGGACCGGGCCGACGGCACGACGGTGCGCTTCACCGTGACCGGTGCCGAACGGTTCCCGAAGGACCGGTTCCCGACCGAGGAGGTCTACGGCCCGACACCCCGGGCCGAGCTCCGGCTGATCACCTGCGGCGGGGAGTTCGATGCCGCGATGGGCAGCTACCGGGACAACGTCGTCGTCTCGGCCCGTCTCGCGACGTGAGGGAACGGCCTCCTGCAGGGGCCCGCTGCGAGCGTGCGAGCGGTGGGCGCAGGAGGTGCTACGTCAACGCCGGCGCTCGCGCGAACGCCAGCACGCCGTGTGCCAGTGCCGCCGCCGGTCGGCCGCCGAGTCGACGTCCCACGGGTCCAGGTCGGAGTCCCGCACGTAGGCGGGCCAGGCCACCACGTGCGGTGTCCCGGTGCGGATCTCCTGGTCGCAGCCCGGGCAGCGGTAGGTCTTGCCGGTGGCGGCACCGGTGATCGGCCGCACGACCCAGTCGCCGTCGGCGGCCTCCTCGACCGGGTCGGCGCGCCGGACCGGTTCCCGACCACCAGGTCGGGAACCGGCCCGCGGGCGGCGACGGGGCACGCGTCAGCGGCTGGCGTAGTCCCGGAACCCGCGGCCGGTCTTGCGGCCGAGGTAGCCGGCGGTGACCAGGTGCTCCAGCAGGGGCGCCGGCGCGAAGCCCGGCTCGCGGAACTCGGTGTAGAGCTCCTTCTCGATCGCCAGCGAGACGTCGAGGCCCACGACGTCCAGCAGCTCGAACGGCCCCATCGGGTAGCCGCAGCCGACCTT
Source organism: Blastococcus carthaginiensis (assembly GCF_030731085.1). Lineage (NCBI taxonomy): Bacteria > Bacillati > Actinomycetota > Actinomycetes > Geodermatophilales > Geodermatophilaceae > Blastococcus > Blastococcus carthaginiensis. The sequence continues at coordinate 179,164 of NZ_JASNFN010000011.1, forward strand.
CATGGCGGCGTCGATGTCGTCGGAGGTGGCGTAGTGCGCCTCCAGCATCTTCACCGCGTCGTTCAGGTACGGGAAGAGCAGCGCGTTGACGATGAAGCCGGCGCGGTCGGTGCAGGAGACGGCGTGCTTGCCCAGCTGCGCCGACACGGCGTGGACGGTGGCGGCGACGTCGGGCGCGGTCGAGATCGTCGAGACGACCTCGACGAGCTTCATGACCTGCGCGGGGTTGAAGAAGTGCATGCCCACGATGTCGGCCGGGCGGCCGCTGGCCTTGGCGCACTCGATGACCGGCAGGCTCGAGGTGGTGGTGGCGAGCACCGCCCCCGGCTTGGCGATCTCGCCGAGGTTGGCGAACAGCGCCTCTTTGACCGGGAGCGACTCCACGACGGCCTCGATGACCAGGTCGCGGTCGGCGAGGTCGTCCAGCGACGTGGTGCCGGAGACCCGGCCGAGGATCTCCTCCTTGGCCGCTTCGTCGAGGCGGCCGCGGACGACCTGCTTGTCCAGGGACTTGGTGAGCGCCGTGGTGACGCCCTCGACCTTCTCGGGCGAGCGGGCGACGAAGCGCACGTCGTAGCCGCCCTTGGCGGCGACCTCGATGATGCCGGTGGCCATCGTGCCCGAGCCGACGACGCCGACGGTCCGCACCTCGCGGGCGCCGGCCGCGGCACCGCCCGGGGTGGGGGTCTGCGCATCGGCGACGACCTCGGCCGAGCCCGGTTCGGCGTAGGTGTAGAAGCCGCGCCCGGACTTCCGGCCCAGCAGCCCGGCGGTCATCATCTGCTTGATCACGGGGCTGGGCGCGTGCAGCCGGTTCCGCGACTGCTTGTACATCGTGTCGAGGATCTCGTAGGCGGTGTCGATGCCGATGAGGTCCATGAGCGACAGCGGACCCATGGGCAGCCCGCAGCCCAGACGCATCGCGGCGTCGATGTCCTCGCGCGAGGCGTAGCGGTTCTCGTACATGGAGACCGCGTGGTTGAGGTAGCCGAAGAGCAGGGCGTTGGCGATGAAGCCGGCCTTGTCGCCGATGGTCACGTCGACCTTGCCCAGCCGGTCGGCGAGCGCCTCGACGGTCTCGACGACCTCGGGCTCGGTGACGACGGTGCGGACCACCTCGACCAGCTTCATGACCGGCGCGGGGTTGAAGAAGTGCATCCCGATGACCTTGCTCGGCCGCCCGGTGACCACCGACAGCTCGGTCACCGACAGGCTGGAGGTGTTGGTCGCCAGGATCGTGTCCGGCGGGCAGATCTTGTCCAGCTTGGCGAAGACGTCGGCCTTGAGCTCCATGCGCTCGGGGATGGCCTCGATGACCAGCTCCGCGTTCGCCAGGTCCTCCAGCGAGGTGGAGAAGCGGATCCGCTCGAAGATCGCGTCCCGGTCGGCGGGGTCGAGCTTGCCGCGGGCGACCGCCCGGTCGGTCGACTGCTCCACGTGACCCCGGCCGCGCGCCAGCGCGTCCTCACCGGTCTCCACGGCGGTGACCGACAGCCCCGCCCGCGCGAGCACCTCCGTGATGCCGGCACCCATGGTGCCCAGCCCCACGACGCCGACCTCGTTCAGTTCCCTGGCCACGTTGCCATCTCCCATCGCCGGTGATCGCGGGGAAGTCTCTCACCCCGGCCACCCGGGGCCGCAGGGGCTACCGGCAGGTAGCCACGGCACCGTCCGGAGGCCCGCCCCGGTCGAGCGGAGGGTGGAGGGACGGCGTCCTCTCAGAAGAGACGCTGGGTCGGGTCGTCGGTGCCCTTGAGCACGGCGTAGTCGACGGTCACGCAGTCGATGCCGCGGTCCTGTGTTCTATGACCCTCCCAGACTCCTCGCGGACCACTGCGCCCGACCGCACACACGGTTGGACGCGACAACGTCCATGCCCCCATCCCTCCCGTCGGAAGCCGTCGCATCAACGGTGACCCAGCCGTCGGTTCAGGCAGCGGCAGGTCCGCTGTTCCTCTCGCACACGCATGTCAGTCGCCCGCGACGCCCATGCTGGGCTCGCCTGCGGCGACTTTTGTGTTGCATCGACACGTAACTCTGACGGCGACCGTTCACTGCCAGCGCCTCGTCTTCACAACTGACTCGACCACGTGCCGTTGACCTGCACGTTTAACGCCCTCCCCAAGAGAGGGGAATGGCATAACGACCGCAGGCACGAGTGCGATCGGTGAGTTTATTGCGCCTGGAACAGTTTATTCCCGCCGGGCGCACAATCGCACACCGCAACGGCGCGCCAGGACTAGCGCGGAATCTTCCATGCCCCTGTAGTGCGGCGCTAATGGATGACCTCAGGCTCTCGGTCATGTCAGTCTTCAAGTCGACGATGGTGGGTACGGGCGCAGCGCAGCGCCGCATCGTTGTGGACACCGAGTCACTTCTTCCCCACGTGGACAGCCTCGCCTATCTCCGAGAGAAGGCGGAGCATCAGCCCAGCACGGCAGACACGTACGCATCACGACTGCCGATCTTCTTCACCTGGCAGACGGAGCGGCAACTCTCTTATCTGGAAGCCGCAGAGAGGTTCGCAGACTTCCTAAACTTCCTACGTGTCACGCCAGTGACTCGCCAGGGTCGCGGACAGAATCGCACACGTAATCTCCAGCAGAACAACAACATCCTGATCGCCGTGCGCGACCTGTATGACCACCTGGTCAGCCACGGGCTGGTGGCAAACGAGGCCCTTGACCTCCTCTGGGTCTATGTAGACAGGCGGGATAGGACGGTCCGCAGGCCCCGGCACGCCTTTGCTCCGTCGAAGCCGAGTCGGCCGAACATGCCTAACCCCGACGAAGCCCTACGAATCCTCGATGCAGTGGCTGCGGAGGACAACCCCAGGAACTTTTTCATCTACACCCTCTTGAGCCTGCTCCCATTGAGGATTGGGACGGTGGCCGGTTTCCGGCGCTACGACCTTCACGCGGTCCCGGACGCAGTCGAGTACGCGCTGCTCGATCCCTGGGGATTGAAGGAGGGGCGCGAGGACCTATGTCGCGTCCGAGGCCCACACTTGCATGTTGTCAAACGGTTCGACAATCCCAACCGTGCCCTGGCAAAGACGGGAGACGGTCGCGCCTATCCGATGGATCCACTGATGCTGGTCGCCTATGACCTCTACACAGCCCAACGACTCAACCTTGCGCCCGACGCTGACGACAATGACATGCTCCTCGTCGTCCTCGGTGATCCCACGCGACGCGGACAAGCCCTGAGCATCAAGAGCATCCGGTCGATGGTGGCCCGGTGGGGTCGGCAGGCTGGCGTTCCAGACCTGCGCCCACACGCACTTCGCCACTACTGGGCGTCCTCCGCACTAGACGAGGGCGCCTCCATCGAAGTTGTGCAGGAGATGCTCGGCCACGCGAGCCCCGAGACGACTCGCAGCATCTACGTCCACATCTCACAAGAGGCCATGGCTAAGGCGACCGAGAAGAGAGCACGTTACCTCCGGGAGGGGCGCAACCCATGACCACTGGAGCCCTCAGAGTCATCGAGACCATCCTCAATGATTACACCCCCACCACGACGACCGCAGACATCGAAGGAGCGATCGACTACAACGTACTCGCAGGCTTTGGTACGTACGATGACGCAACTGCCGTTTTCGTGCCGGACCTCAATCATTCGGTGTTCAAGACGAACATTTGCGACCTCGACGGATGCTCGCGCATTCGCAGGCACCCGCCCTACTGCACTACGCATCGCGAGCGCTGGGTGAAGGCCGGTAAGCCCGACGACCCCGAGCACTGGATAGGTCTTGAGGTAGCGGGCATGCGAGCAGTAACAGTCCCAAAGGAGTTACCGTTGTGCCTGATCTGCCGAGTGCCCGACCACGAGCGCCCAGCCATGAACGACAAGCCGTTCTGCCTTACCCACCACTCGGGCTGGATGCGTGCCCGTAAGACAAGCACTTGCTACGACGACCCTCAAGTATTCGTTGCCGAGCGCGCCCCCCTCACCTCACGGCGCGGCGGTCCTCTACCCACCATGCCCCCCTGCGCCCTCTGCGGCGGGCAGGGGTATCGCGGGTGGGGAGAGCGAACTCCTGGCACCAACGCAGCGGCAAGGGCCCTCTGTGTTCACCACTTCCATGCGGCGTATCACCTCCGCAGTCATAAGGGCTACGACTACGGGGAGGCGCTCGCCGAACTACATCGACGCGCTACGGACAAGAACTACTCGAACGAACTTCACTTGGGGTTCCTCTCGCCCCGCGTGCGTTCACAAGTCCTAATCCTGTTTCTGCACTTGCTCACCAACGGATACAAGAATCCGCACGGCGATGTGGTCGAACTCCTGAACATCCTCCGTCACACCCCCGTAACCGACATCATGCTGCTTTCCGATCACGTCGTAGCGAGGGGAAGCCGCAGGATGGCTGCACTTGCGAAGCGGGTGCTGCGGCGCCACTTCGCTACTCCGCAAGCCGAGCGCACCAAGCCGGTCTGGGACCTGTCTGTTTGGGGCAAGTCCGGCGCTAGCGCTGGTTACCTCAACTTCGCGAGGATCACGCAACCTTGGTTGCGAGAGGCCGTTCAGACCTACGTCTACGACTTCGTCGATACCAAGGCGCTGGACACCCTTCGCGCATGGTTGGACGCCTTCAATAATCTGTCAGCGTCGCTCCGCTTGCGCTCCGCCGAGGGCAACGATTTCACAATGCTGGACCGCGAGGACATTCATAACCTCTTGCGCTTCATGGAGTCCCGCAGGGTCATGGGCTCAATGTCGGGCTCTCGCCGGTGGGCGCAACTCGGCCACATCAAGATGCTGCTGGACGAGTTGCAGGACCGCCACCAAGGAGGACAGTTACGCAGCCAAGGGCTGCGTCCCGCCTTTCGACTGCACCGGAAAGACATTCCCTCCCGACCGAAGAAGCCTCGCTCGGAGGTCGGAAAGGCGCTGCCGCCAGAAGTCATGTCCTTCTTGCTCACGCCTGAGAACCTTGACCGCGCCGTTCCAATGTTCCAGCGCCTGTTCCGTCTGGAGGCTGCCGTCGGGCGACGACCGTCAGAGTTGTCCTCCTTGCCGCTCGATTGCCTCGTAGAAGAGGACGGCGTCCCGAAACTGCGGGTTGACATGCCGAAAGTCCACATTGTTGGGTACCTCATTCCCCTCGCAGGCGAGGAGGATGCAATCACCGCTATCCGAGAGCAGCAGCAGATCGTCCGAAGGGATTTCCCGCACACCCCGATCAATGATCTCGCACTCTGGCCCTCGCCAATGCTCAATCCGAATGGAACCGTGCCGGTTTCTCCTACATGGTTCAGGGTGGCCATGGGCCTCTGGCTTCGAAGCCTTCCTCCCATCCCGGCACCTGAACAGATCCGTAGCGGCTACGCCACTCCTGACATACCTACCAAGCCAGACGGACAGGACGACGATGAAGTTATCGATGAGGAAGAGGCGCGGGACAACAGCGGCTCGGACGACGAGGAGGATGCGGCGGATGCAGCCGATCTGGTTGCTGACGGCCAGGCCAGTGGTGGGGCAAACGTATCGCTCCTAGATCTCGACCGCAGAGAGCGGGCCGAGAATCCCCGCGTGCGGACCTTCCCGAAGCACAAGGTGTTCCCCTACGCCTTACGCCACACGTACGCACAAACGCATGCGGATGCCGGTACAGACCCCCACGTGCTTCAAGAACTAATGGGGCACGAAACCGTCGCCACGACGATGATCTACTACCGACTGCCAATGGAACGGAAGATCGAAGCGACCGCAAGGGTAGCGGCCCTCACAGCGGTCAACTGGTACGGGCGTAGATACGCCGTCGGTCCTGGGGTCGATTTGTCCGCAGAGGACGCGAAGGCTTTGATGCGCGCGCAGGTAGTTCCACATGGATACTGCGCCGAACCGTCGGTGCTCGCCTCTGGCGCCCGCGCCTGTCCTGCCGGTTTCGCCTGTGGGCCGTGCAGGCACTTCTCGACCGATGCGGGGCATCTCCCGGAACTGTACGAGCACTGGAACCGGCTTATTGAGTCGCGGGAGCACGTACTCGGGCCGGAAAGCCCATTTGCGACCGAGGACATGAGGCGCCTCCGCGCCCAAGTTATCCAGGCGGAGGCCAATGCCGTATTCGACCTAATCGAGCAGTGCCAGGACGCGGTGCGGCGTCTTCCTGAGGAAGAGGCGCAGACGGTGCTCATGGCGATCCAAGACCTGCGCAGACAGCGACGAGAGTTCAGCCGACTGATTCCGGACAACGTTCGGACGGTGGTACGGCTTGACATCACGGACGTGCAGCCGTTTGTCCGTGGCGCGGGAACCGGCTACGAGGGCCTGGAACGTGAAATGAAGCGGCGGACCACCGGAGTGGTGAAGTGACCACTAAGGACCCCACCAGCAAGGCGGCTGGACCAACCCGGCAGGCGAAGGCCGTCAGCATGTCCGCAGCGTCCGCTCTTCGTGCCGCCATCGATGGGATGGAAAGGCGACACGTTGTTGAGCCCGTCGCGCAACTCTGTCGGGAGGTCAAGGTTCACGCCTCCACCTTCTACCGAGCCGCCCTCATCGATGGCGACGGCGTGGAGCGTTCCATGAAGGAGTTCTACGAGGAGGCAAAGCGGCGCATAGAAGACCGGGATAACGCGCGCCGACGGAGCGTTCCTTCGAGCGACATCGCACGCCTCCGCGTCGACTTAGCAAACGCGAAGGAGACGATCAAGCGCCTAGAACGAGTTGTGGACACGCGGGAAAAGGCCATGAAGAAACTGCTGGGGTCGCAGGCGATGCAATCAGCGCTTGACCCCGACGTGACAGAAAGACTGCGCACTTACGATGACCTCTACGAGCGGCACATTCAGGTATCGGAGGAACTTGAGCGGACACGACAGGAGGCTCGCGCCAAGGAGGAGGACATTGAAAGCGTCCGTCACATGATGCAGGACTACATGCGACAGAACGCGTCCCTTCGGAAGGAGAACGCACAACTGAAGGAAACGATGGGACGGGGGCGTATCAGATGAGCGATCAGTATGTACGGCCAGTCGCCCGGCCAACCGACTTTCCGCCCCCGATGGGCGACGCCGCCTACTACGGTGTCGCTGGATTGCTGGTTCGGCGACTGGCCGAACAGACTGAGGCTGATCCCGCCGCCATGCTGACCCAGTTCCTCGTCGGGTTTGGAAACATGCTCGGCCGTGGTTGCTACTGGCCAGTCGGCGGCTCGCGGAACTACACCAACGAGTTCCTGCTCATAATCGGACCGACGGCACGTGGCCGGAAGGGCACTGGTTGGGACATGGTGGAGCACTTTCTCCGGCTACTGGAGCCCGACTACATTCGGAACAACAAGCGGTCCGGCATCGTCTCCGGCGAGGCCCTTGTCTGGCGCATGCGTGATGGCGAAGGTGGTGTAGACGACAAGAGGAGCCTGGAGATGCAGAGCGAGTTCTCCGGAACGCTCAAGTTGATGGGCAAAGACGGCAACATTCTGTCCCAGATCATACGGGACCTATGGGACGGGAAACCCGTGGCGACCGAATCAAAGACGCAGCCCGCCAGTTGCTCGGAGCCACATCTTTCCCTCATCGGGCATGTGACCGAGGCAGAGTTGGCTCGATACACGTCGGCCACCGAACTGGCCAACGGTTTCATGAATAGATTCCTCTTCGTCGCTTCCTACATGACCAAGGAGATGCCCTTCCCCGGAGATGTGGAGGACATCGACTACGAGGACTTACTCTCGGTTGCTCACGAGGCACTCCGGTTCGGCCGCCAACATCGGGCCTTTCGGTTCTCTGAGCGAGCGAAGCCGCTCTGGCCAGACCTCTACTCGCGATACGCGTTTGTCCCTCCGGGCATCTGGGGAGAGGCGACGAGCCGCGCGTCAGGGCACATCTTCCGTCTTGCCATGCTCTTCGCCATCCTGGACCTGAGTCGCGAGGTTGAGCCGGAACACGTCAGAGCCGCCGTCAGCGTATGGGAGCACAGCCGGACCACTGCTCTCTACGTGTTCGGCGACTCGCTGGGAGAACCGGCGGCCGATGAACTCTGGGAGGCCGTGAAAGACATCCCTGCCGGTGTCAGCGCCACCGAGGTGCGGGATCTATTTTCTCGCAACAGGACCAAGCGCTTCCTGGACACAGGGATCAAGGCGCTGGTCCGGGCGGGACGCCTCCACGAAGGTACTCGTCCCCCGACTGGGCCAGGGTCTAGGGCGGTACGAATCTGGCTACCCGTAGACCCAGGCACCGTGCGTCCCTCCGCTGCACAGAGGGATGCGACCAAGAGAGACGCCGCCATGGGGTTGGACTCCTCAGCCGCAATGGCGGAGAAGTGAAGCCAGCGACCACCCGTGATCGGGACAGTCGCAGAGAGCAAGCGGTCCTCAGAGGAAGGCCGTCATCGCTGCCCAAAGCGTGTGTGACAAAGCCAGTGGGGCGCCTGGCGTAGGGAGTGCTACGGGGAAGGCGGTTGAACCCCGAGCCTCGCGTGCATAGATCCTAGGTCGCCTTGGTATCCGCCGCCATAGACCAGGGCATCGAAATAGCAGGCCAACTTGGCGATGACTGTCTCATTAGGCAACTTCACGAACATCTCGGCGAGGTAGTCACGCAACGCGACGACGTCGTCCTCATCGTATGAACACCCGAGGCCGTAATCCCAGGCGTCGTTCGGGTACTTCGCCAACACCTGCCGGAAGCCCATCGCCTGCAAGGCACCGCTCATCTTCTTTTGCGGTTGCAGTATCACGGTGCCGTCCAGAAGTGCGCGGGCGCGGGCTGGCAAGCTTTCGATGCCCGACACCTGGCCGTTCGCATTCAGCCGACCAGCCATGTAAAGCGGCTCTTCGCGGTTCCTGGTGATGGCGAGGCGTGAGCCGGAGATCGTGAGGCTGGGCCGGAGACGTTGAGGGCCCGTGGTCCTGCTGGGATGGGTGTTGCCTAGACATCCGCACCAGTGAGGTCCAC